>JAITPF010000014.1 GCA_031289585.1 Endomicrobium sp.
TATCCGATATACATTCCTGTAAACATTTTAATACGCCAAGTTTTATATGTCTTTGCAAGTTGTTTTTTATCAGTTAACTGAACTTTTGCATCCGGAATCGGTCTCAACCGGTTAATAAACTTTGATAGCATGTCATACTCCTTTTATTTTATGTAACAATCCCTCTCCCTTAAGTAATATAATAATATATTTGCTTACTTTAATTTTTGAATTAATTTCTAATATTTTATTTTAACACAATTAGATATAAACCATTAGAAACATTATTATAGCATACACAGCGTAGTATCACGATTTATATCTTTCAATTACGATCCGGCAAAACAATCATTCGCTTTATGAGTTGTACTGTTGATGGCCCCTCAATTAAAATGTAATTGTTTAGTCTCGCTTTTATCTCCTTTAAATGACTGGATTCATTCCTTATAACATTGTTCGGAGCATATTCCTCTAAACTCTTGAAGTTTACTTTCCCGTCCACTATATCCGCTCCTATTCCTGTCTTATATGAACCGGAGACAAAAACTTGAAGAATTATTGTAACAAAAATAGTAGCGTTTTTCTAAAATATTATCAAAATGTCTTTCTTGAGCTTCTCTATCTACTGCCTTTAATCCTCTCGCAAAAGTATCTATTCCTGCTATATGCACTAAAAATAAATCTTCTCTGCTAGAAGATCTTCTGCGTACTTTTGCATCAAAATTTATTCCGCCTTTCCCTAATCCCTCCCCCGTTTTCTATTATTTGATATACTGCTAACGTTACCACATACAGGTCCGTAGGAAATTCATCAGTATCCTATCCTAAAAGCCAGTTACCCTGATTTGCATCTAATGAACCTAACGCATTATAACCAGCGCGCAATGTTTAATTCATGTTCAAATGTATGCCTCGCCAATGTCGCATGATTCGCTTCTAAGTTTAATTTGAAATATTCTTTAATCCATAGTTCGTTAGAAATGCTCCTGTCGTCGCACCAAAATCATACTGATGCGTCATTGGCTCCTTCAGCTTTGGCTCTATTAAAATTGTCCGCTAAATCCTATCTCATTCTACCGCTATCTTAAAAAACCGCGCTATATTGTCCTGTTCAAGTTTTAAATTTGCGTTAAGCAAGGATTCATACCCTTCCCTGCCTCTCCAAAAAAAACATAATTCTTCCCTCCAAGTTCCTTCCCTACTTCAAGTCCTTTTTTACCTGCGCCGCAGCATACGCAAATACATCCGCATTACAGCTAGTGTCGCCGCACCGTGTACATAACGAGGATTTGAAAACGCATTAGCCGTGTTCCACAAAAGTTTTATGCCGTTTCTTTTATCTTTTCCTTTATAGGCTTCACTATCTCATCCTCATCTATGTTCTGTTGCTTTCTCTTAAACTGCCCCCTCAGGCGTTACGTCTGCATCGTGAAAACAAAAATATTCGACTCCTGACTTAGACAAAAATTCAAAAACTGCTTCAACCCTGTTCTTTGCCGTATCTCCCAAACCAGTTCCTCACATTAACATCAGAACCAAACGGATCGCTACCTATCTGCGTCATCGTATACACCAATATGCCACTGCAAAAGGCAAATGTTCCTTCATCGGTTTTCCTAAAACTATTTCCTGCGGATTGTAATACTTAAAAGAAAATGGATTTTTGCTGGCGGGACCCTTCATAATTGATTTTCTTTACACTAGAAAAATACTCCATTGTGTTCCTTCTATTGAGATTATATTCAACTACGAGACAACATACACTTCTCTCCTTTTTACTAATGTCCAAACTATCACCATTAGGGCACAATAATTTTGTCCTTTTATACCCCTCCTCATTTCCAAAGAATCGCTTTTATTAAATACGAAAACTTCTATATAATAAATTATTAAATTATTTTAAAATAATTATAACTCAAAAATACTAAACGCTTTAAATATCTCTTGTAAATATTTTTACAAATACCCTCTTAAATTTTTATATTATCCTAGCATCTCACATAATGAAAATCAAATATTAAGAATTAATTTACATACTGCATTTTTAAAATTTTCGAATAAAATTATATACAGTTTTGTTTTATAATTAATAATTTTTACGGAATTAATATATTGGTGCATTATACTTCAATTTTCAATTTTTGCAAAGTATTTGCCTCTGAATTTAAAAATTCTTCTTCAATAGCAGCTACAGCTTTCCCTTTTTCAATTTTAATACCCAATTTAATTAATACCATTTCAAGACACGCAAAGCCTACGATCAAATCCGCTTTGCCAATATCACCCATATGAGAAAATCTTATAATTTTACCTTTCAGGGCGCCTTGTCCACCGCCTATATATACTTCGTACTGTTCTTTCAATGTTTTAATTATATTTTCACCAATTTCACCAGGAACAGAAGCGCTCGTAACAACTTCGCATGGAATTTCGCTAAAAAGTTCTAACCCTAAGGCTTTTATTCCAGCTCTTGCAGCTTTTGCAAGAAGTTTACATTCCTCCCAAATATCTGTCAAGCCCTTTTTCTTAATAAGCCTTAAAGATTCCTGCAGAGAGGTTATAAGCGTTACGGGCGAAGTAAAAGGAGTTTCATTTTTAATATAATAATTTTTATATTTTGTAATATCAAAATAGAACTTCGGAATTCTTGAAGTTTTAACAAGTTCCCATGCCTTATCACTTAAAGTTATAAAAGAAAGTCCGGGCGCAACCATAAAACCTTTTTGAGAACTTGACACTGCTGCATCCACTTTCCAGTCATCGGTTCTGAATTCCTGACCTACAATCCCTGAAATTGCGTCAACAATCAAAACGGCATTTGTTTTTGAAACTATTTCACCTATGCGTTTAATATCATTTACAACACCCGTTGACGTTTCAGTAAATGTTGTATAAACAGCTTTAATATCAGGATTTTTTTTTAATGTTTTTTCTATTGCAGCAGGTACGATCGCTTTACCCCATTCAACAGAAACAGAAATAACATTTACACCGCATCTTCTAGCAATATCTGTCCATCTCTCGCCAAACTTTCCGCAACTTGCTACTATAATCTCATCCCCGGGACTTAAAAGATTTATAACAGCCGTTTCCATTGCGCCCGTACCGGAAGCAGCAAGAATATACACATCATTTTTAGTTTTAAAAATATATTTTAATTCTTCAACAACATTTTTATAAATTGCAGCAAATTTACTTGTTCTATGATGAAATATAGGTAAAGCTTCTTTAAAAGCAACTTCCAGCGGAATAGGAGTAGGGCCCGGAGTTAAAAGATAGTGTCTCATTATTTTTTATTTCCTAATTTTTTTATTTATCTTTGTTTTTTTCTTATTGTCGGACAGTTGTTCTATAGCTAAAGAAATTACTTCATCCACATGAGAAACAGGTATCATTTGCAGCTTCTTTTTTACGTTTTCAGGTATATCAACCAAATCTTTTTTATTACTTTCAGGGAAAAGAATGGTAGATATACCTTCTCTGTAGGCGGCAAGAACTTTTTCTTTAAGACCACCAATACCAAGTATTCTTCCTCTCAGCGTAACTTCGCCGGTCATCGCAATTTTTTTCTTTACGGGTTTATTCATACAAACTGAAGCAAGAGCTGTTGCCAAAACAATCCCGGCACTCGGTCCGTCTTTCGGGACAGCCCCTTCAGGTATATGCACATGAAAATCGGTGTTTGAAAATATATTTTCATTTATTTCAAGTTTTTTTGATGACGAACGAACATATGTTAAAGCAGCCTGTGCAGATTCTTTCATGACATCTCCAAGTTTTCCTGTGAGAACCAAAGAACCTTTACCTTTCATTTTGTTTACTTCTATTGTAAGCGTTTCCCCGCCAACTTCAGTCCATGCCAGACCAGTTACAACTCCAATATCATTTTCAGCTATACTTTCTCTCTCATAATAAGGTATGCCAAGATATTTATCCAAATTTTCAGGAGAAATCGTTATTGACTTTAATTCTTTATTAAATTCAAGCTCTTTTACGACTTTTCTGCAAAGATTTGCAATTTCTCTTGTTAAATTACGAACTCCAGCCTCATGCGTATAATTTTTAATTATAGCTTCAACGGCGCCATTTTCAAAAATAAGTTCTCCAGGTTTTAGTCCGTGTTCTTTCAACTGTTTGGAAATGAGAAATTCTTCAGCTATGTGCAGTTTTTCAGTATCTGTATAGCTGGAGAATCTAATCAATTCTAATCTGTCAAGGAGAGTGCTTGGAATATTGTTTAATGTATTTGCCGTAGTTATAAACATAACATTTGACAAATCAAAATCCAAATCAAGATAATGATCGCAGAAAGCATAATTCTGCTCCGGATCCAAAACTTCAAGCAGCGCCGCAGACGGATCGCCTCTCCAGTCGGAACCTATTTTATCTATTTCATCTAAAATAAATACAGGATTGTTTGATCCTGCTTTTTTCATAGACTGTATAATTTTACCAGGCAAAGAACCTATATAAGTGCGTCTGTGGCCTCTTATTTCAGCCTCATCTCTTACACCACCCATAGAAATTCTTACAAAATTTCTCCCAAGACTTTTTGCAATAGATTTCGCAATAGACGTCTTACCTACTCCGGGAGGTCCGATAAAGCACAGGATAGGACCTTTTATTTTCTGTACTCTTGATAAAACTGCAAGATATTCTAAAACTCTGTCTTTAACTTTTTCAAGCCCGTAATGATCTAAATCTAAAATTTCTTTAGCTCTTTTTAAATCTAAATTATCAGGAGTTGATTTCTCCCACGGCAAATCTAAAATCCATTCAAGATACGTTCTTATAATAGTAGCTTCCGGTGACATTGGCATCATTTTTTCAAGCCTTGAAATTTCTTTATCAACAGCTTTTCTTACGGCTTGAGGCATTTTTGTTTTTTTAATTTTATCTTTCAGCTCATCAATATCTTTTTGCGCGTCATCTTTTTGTTTAAGCTCTTTTTGAATAGCTTTCATCTGCTCCGTAAGATAATATTCTTTTTGCGTTTTTTCTATTTGATTTCTTACCCTGCTTTGTATACGCCTTTCGATATTTAATATTTCTATTTCCGAATTAAGTATTTGTATTATTTTTTCTAAACGCTCAATTGGATTTACAAGTTCAAGAATTATTTGTTTATCGCTGTTTTTTATTGCGAGATTAGATGCTATAGTGTCTGCAAGTCTTGCCGGATCTGCAATATTGCTTACTGAAACAGAAATTTCCATAGGCATTCTTGGGTTTAATTTTATATACTGCTCAAAAAGAGCAATAGCTCGTCTCATAATAGCTTCGAATTCCGGAGTTTTTTCAATTTTTTCATCAAAAATTTTTATTCCTATCTCAACATACCCTTTATCGCTTAACTTAAAATCTGTCCACTGCGCCCTATTTATACCTTCAACAAGAGCTTTTAACGTGCCGTCCGGCATTTTTAATAATTGCAGCACTTCACAGACGGTTCCTATATTATAAACATCATTAGGAGTCGGATCTTCAATCTTAATATTCTTCTGTGTAACGATAAAAATAAGTCTATTTGTCGCCATTGCTTCTTCCAAAGCTCTGATAGATTTTTTCCTGCCTACGGCAAGCGGCAATACCATCGCAGGATACAAAATGATATCCCTTACTGGAAGAAGCGGAAGCACATCGGGAATTTTTGGCATCTCGTTTTTATCATTATTTAATCTATCTAATTCACTCATGCAGTCTCCTTTGGTGCTATACATAAACTTTAGTTTTTCTTTTTTAATACATTTTCAGCAATAACTATAATTTTTATAACTGAAGGGTTACCCGGAATATCAAACATTGCATCAAGCAGTATACTTTCTATAATTGATCTCAAGCCTCTTGCTCCGGAACCTCTTTTCAGGGCTTCATTTGCTATTACCTCTAAAGCCTCTTTTTCAAATTCAAGTTCGGCATTTTCAAATCTAAACATTTTTTGATATTGTTTTACCAAGGCGATTAGGTTCGGTTAAAATATGAATTAAGTCCGAAGTCAGTAAATGGTTCAAAGTTGAAACCATCGGGACTCTTCCTATAAATTCCGGAATAAGACCGAATTTATCAAATCCTCGCTTTTCAATTTTAGAGAGAACAGAGTCTATATTTTTTGCATTATCCACGTCGCTGCTAGAATCTTTTATAAAACCTGAGGTTTTTTTGACAACCGTCTTTCAATTATTTTTTCAAGCCCGTTAAAAGCGCCGACGCATATAAAAAGAATACTCGTAGTATCTATTTCAAATATTCCTGTTGAGGATGGTTCCTGCCACTATAGTACCTTCAAGGATTTTTAATAAGCCTGCTGAACACCTTCGCCTGAAACATCTCTTGTTACAGACGGCGAATCAGACTTTCTTGAAATCTTGTCTATTTCATCAACATAAATTATCCCTTTTTCCGCTTTTGCAATATTAAAGTTCGCATTTTGAATCAATCTTAAAAGTATGTTTTCAACATCTTCTCCAACATATCCGGCTTCCGTCAATGTAGTGGCGTCAGAAATAGCAAACGGAACGTTGAGTATTCTCGCTAAAGTCTGCACTAACAGAGTTTTGCCTGTACCAGTAGGACCTATAAGTAAAATATTGGTTTGAAGTTCAACGTCGTCTTTTGATCCAGTGATAGAAGTCTCCAATCTTTTATAATGATTGTAAACGGCAACTGCCAAAGATTTTCTGCATGTTCTTGTCCCATAACATAAGCATCAAGAAATTTTTTTATTTCACTCGGTTTTAGCAGTTTTAATACAGTTTCTTTTAATTCTTTTTTTAAACTGTTAAAAAGTTCCAATGAGATGCTTGCACATTCTTTACAAATGTAAAACCCCCGTTTCCTCCTACTGACTTATTAGGATAACTCTTGTTGCAAAACATGCAGTGTTGTTCATTAAAATTCTTTTCCATTGCATTCCTTTGATATCCTGAATTTACTTCAAGCTTACTATTACCTCGTCAATTAAACCATAATCTTTCGCTTCACAAGCAGACATATAATAACTTCTATCAGTGTCTTTTAATATTTGTTCGGCTGTTTTGCCAGTATGTCTGGCAATTATTTCAGAAAGTTTTTATTTTGTATATACAAGTTCTTTTGCTTCTATGTCAATATCAGAAACCGTATAGGATAAACCGTTTTTATAAATTAAAGGCTGACGTATCATCATACGGGAATTTGTTAAGGCATATCTTTTACCTTTGTGCCGGCGGCAAGCAAAACAGTTCCAAAAGACATTGCCAACCCATACAGATAGTAGTTATAGGGCTCTTTATAAATTGCATAGTCATAAACAGCAAAACCGTGGCGGTAATCATACCGCCCGGGGGAGTTTATGTATAAACTTATATCTTTCCCCGAATCCCCAGAATCTAAATATAATAACTGCGCTATTAAAATATTTGAAGAATCAGTAGTAACAGCTCCTTCACGGCCGCCAATAAAAATAATTCTGTCTTTCAGGGGCCTTGAATACAAGTCATAAGTTACAACAGCTCCCTGGTTCCATCTTTCTATTATCGTAGGTATTAACGACGGCATTCACTTCCTCCGCAAATTAAATATTTATATTGTATTCATTATTTTATAACTTTTGCTTCAATCTTTGTTTAGAGGCATATCTTTTTCTTCTATTTCAATGTCAGCGTTAGCAAGTAGAAAATCAAATATCTTTTGTTCTTTTAAAGAAATCATTATAGTTTCCTTTTTTTCAGCAAAATATTTATCTCTTGAATTTTCTCTGTCAGGATTCGAAGTTTTAATTTTATTTTTTTCCGTTTCAATATCAGCATCAGTAACTTCAAGGTTTTCATTTATATGTATTGAATTTAAAATATAAGAAATTCTTACATTTTTTTCCGCATTTTCCTTAAATTTTTCCTGACCAAGTTTAATCTGATTTTCAACATATTCTTTAGCAAAGCTCTGATTTTTCATATAATTGACCATTTTTTCAATTAAAGACTTTTTTTGACTTGCAACTAAACACTGCGGAACATCAAATTTATTTTTATCAAGCAAATATTCAATAATTTGTTTTTCAACACCCGCGTCCTGACGGTGCTTTTCTTCAGTTTCTAATGTTTCTTTTATTTTTGTTTTTAAATCTTCAAGGTTTTCAGTCCCCATATCTTTTGCAAAATCGTCATTTAATTCCGAAAGTTCTTTTTCTTTTATCTCAAGTATTTTAATTTTAAACGTTATGATTTTACCAGCTAAAGACTTATTGGGATGATCTGCCGGATACTCAATTTTTGCATCTCTTTCATCTCCAGTTTTTGAACCCGTTAAAGCTTCCTTAAATCCCTTAAGCGTATTATCAGAACCCAAATCAAGCATATATCCTTTTGCAGCAACTTCAGGAAGCTGTCTATTCTCAACATCAAAAGCGTCATAATCAACAGAAACTAAACTTTTCTCATTAACTTCATTTGATTTAGACGGAACAAGTTTTGTATTTCTTTCTCTTAAAATATCAATACTTTGGCATAAGTTTTTATCTGTAACTTTAAAAACTTCTTTTTTTAAAGGAATGTTTTTATAATTTTGCACGTCTATTTTTGGATGGCATTCTGCCGTAAAACGATATTTTAAATTTTGTCCAAGCTCATAATTAAATTCTTCAACTATAGGAAAATCAATAGGAACAAAATTTTCTTTTTCAAGAGCATTTAAAACTGTTTTTTTTATAATATTTTCTACGCCTTTATCTTTGGCTTCAAGTGCAAATTTTTCTTTGACAATACTCATAGGAACCTTGCCTTGCCTGAATCCGTCAACTTTTGCCTGCTGGCGTATTTGGCGAAAAACAGAATTAATTTCATTTGCAGCAATATTTTCTGAAACTTCAACATCCATAGTTATAGAGCAAAGTTTTTTGTCAATAACTTCAGATTTAAAATCAATTGTCTTATTTCCGCGGGTCATTTACTTTTCCCCTTTATCTTACATCAACGTCATGTTAATATATTTAATTGAATAATTTTACATCTTGAAAAATATTTTATATATTGCGGGCGAAGGGATTTGAACCCCCATACCTTGCGGCATATGGTCCTAAGCCATACGCGTCTGCCAATTCCGCCACGCCCGCATTCATAATTTATATGTATTATAAGCACTGCGCTGCATAGGAATTGAACCTATAACCTAACGATTAAGAGTCGTTTGCTCTACCAATTGAGCTAGCAGCGCACAGAAGATATCTTAGTAAAAATTTTAACAAATTATGACTGAAAAATCAATCGTTTTATGATTTAAAAAAGTAGACCGTATAGGTTTGAAAAATAAAAAAATGGGCGGAGAGAGATTTGAACCCTCACGGCTCTTGCGAGCCTCAGGATTTTAAGTCCTGTGCGTCTGCCAATTCCGCCATCCGCCCAGAGCGCTTAATTAAAAACTTATATATAAAAGTTATAATTTTTAATAATCTTTATTTAATATATAAATTGTACCACTTTTATGTTTTACTTTAGCGTATGTTACCATATTTTTCAAATTCTTTCAACGACCTTCCAGTATTATATATCGTACTTAAATAATGTAAATTATTTAAAGTATAATTAAAAGTGGGATATAGGCTCTTACATCCGTATAGACTTTTTAACTATATATATTGAAGTAAATACTCCACTAAATTTTATTCGCTTACTGCAAACTAATATCTATTAGCACCGGTAAAATGTTCCTTTAACATCTTGTTAAAATTATTCTACAAATATGTTGTTTTTTGAACTTTTTTGCCTGCTTCTTTTTCACTTATTTATTTAAATATTTAGAAAAACTCTTTCAAGCTTAAACCATATTATTATCTGCATAAGTTTTATTTTATAAGGATACATTTTATTTACTCATAAAATTTATTATATTGATACTCTAAAATTTTTATAAATCATCGTAAAATTAAAAAAACAAGGATTTTTAGTTCCCTGTTTTCTATATTGGTATGCAATAAGCTCATATATTGTCTATTTTTATAATATATTTATTATACATTCATTTTAATCAACACTAATCTATGAACAATAAATACAATAATATAATTTTATTCTTATTTACTGCATTACTATAATTTAGTTTAAATTCAAATTATGTCGCTTTTTCTTGACTGATCACTTCGTTATGCCTGGTGTCTTCTTTCCATATCAAAGCAATGAGCAGCATTACAAATACACATAATACTCCACATACCATAAATATGCCATACCAGCTGTATTTTTCAATAAGCATAGCTGCGCCAATACC
>JAITPF010000025.1 GCA_031289585.1 Endomicrobium sp.
CCTATAAAGCTTTGGTTAGCAAAGGTAGGCTACGAAAGGGTACAAGAAATTGCAGATCCAGAAAAATCAATAGATCGTGCGCGTGAAAACTGGAAAAAACATGGAAGAAGCAATAAATGGATACAGCGTAGAATGATGGGGCAAGAAACAAGAAACAAACTTACAGATTATTGGAAAAGTCATGGTGTTAAAGAAGGGAATGAATTTGCTGTTTTGACAAACATAATCCATAAGGAATGGTCAGACTTAACTGTTAATGAGCATAAGAAATTAAAAGGATTAGAAGCACAAAACTTACGGGATCATATGAGCGAGGCGGAACTTATATTTACTGCTCTAGCTGAACTTTCAACAAGACAAATAGCTGAAACTGAAAAGGCAGAAGGTATTGATGAAAATAAAAAGGCAAGTGTTAAAGGTGGACATATTGCAAAGAAAGCTAGAGTGGAGCTTGAACTGGAAACAGGGAAATCAGTTATCACAGGAAAGAATTTTTTAAAAGAAGATAATGTCAAAACTTTGAAGTTAAGGAATAAGAAAAAATGAAACGCGATTATTATGAAGTACTTGGAGTTGCTAAATCAGCTTCGACGGATGAAATTAAATCAGCTTATAGAAAGCTTGCATTGAAATATCATCCCGATAAGAATCCCGGTAATAAAGAAGCTGAAGAAAAATTCAAAGAGATAAATGAAGCTTATGAAGTGCTTTTCGACACGCAAAAAAAGCAGCAATATGATACTTTTGGACACGATCCAATGGGCGGAACGCCTGGAGGAGGGAATCCTTTTGGTGGTCAAAGCAGCTATACATACAGTGGTGATTTCTCAAATATGGGCGATATTTTCGGGGATATTTTCGGCGATATGTTTGGTGGTAGTTCAGGTAAACGCAGTGGAGGCAGAGCTTCGCAAAAACGTGGTGAAGATTTGCGTTATGACATAGATATTTCTTATCTTGATGCAATGAAAGGCGTGGAAATTTCTGTTGATATACCTAAAAAAGAAATTTGCTCGATCTGTCATGGCAGTGGTAGTAAAGATGGTTCTGCTCCAAAACAGTGCTCACAATGTAAAGGTAAAGGACATGTAAAATATTCACAGGGTTTTTTCTCGTTTAGTCAGGAATGTCCTCAATGTAAAGGCAAAGGAACTATTATAAGTAATCCTTGTTCTGAATGTAGAGGTGAGGGTACTGTAAAGAAAAGAAAAACTATTAAAGTGAAAATTCCTGCAGGTATTGACGAAGGAACTTCTTTAAAAGTTGCAGGCTCTGGTAATGCTGGATCCAACGAAGCCCCTGCAGGTGATTTATATGTTGTAGTACATATGAAATCAATGGTAGGTTTTAGAAGAAATGAAGACGATTTATATACGGAAATTTCTATTTCATTCCCGCAGGCAACAATGGGAATTGAATACGATGTGCCTGTTATAGAAGGATACGTAAAGGTAAAAATTCCGCCCGCGACACAGCCTGGTACTACTTTAAGAGTACGTGAACAAGGATTTCCTAAACTAGGAAGAAGAAACATCAAGGGGGATCTTTATGTTAAAATAAATATTTCTATCCCTAAATCTATGAATGATACTCAAAAACGCGCTCTTTTTGAATATGCAAAATCTATGGGCGAAATTCCAAAAGATGCTAAATATCAAAATGATAACTTTTTTAAAAAGATTTTTGGTTCTTAAAATATTAGAATCTGTTTACACTAATAGGGCAAAAAGAGTAAGCTCTTATATTTTATATGTTAATTATCGAGATAGTCATATAAAATTTGACTATATTAGTATTTTTAAGGTACAATAGTATAAATGTTGCAACAAATTGCACAAAGTCTCGGAGGGATGCGCAATGGCAAAGCTTAAAACAGGCAGACATACGTCAGCTCTTAAGGAAGTAAGAAAAACAAAAAAAAGAACTGAAAGGAACATAGCAATAAAAAGTAAAATAAGAACTTCAATAAAAAGAGTTGAAACTGCCGTAAAAAGTGGCGATACAAAAGGAGCTCAGGAACAGTTAGCAGTAGCTTTCTCAGAATGGGATAAAGCAGCAAAGAAAAATATAGTACATTCTAAAGCAGCTTCAAACCAAAAAGCAAGACTTTCTAAACTTGTAGCAAAAATAAAGAAATAGTTTTCAACAAAATCAACAAAACCCCTGTTTTATTAAATATAAAGCAGAGGTTTTTTATTTATATACTTTCTCTATTTAAGAAGCCAAAGTTTTAATTCCACTTGTGTGCCCGCAAGCCTCGCAAAAGATCTAATACGAAACTAAGATTCAAAATTAAAGAACTTACAATTAAATTAAATCTCAAATCAAACCGTTTCTTCCTATTCCTATATAAAATGGATCCCCCGTCGGAAATTATCTTCAAATATCTTAATAAGAGTAGGAATGACATCTTATTTGTTGTCATTGCGAGTCCTGAAAGGACGAAGCAATCTGTGTCGTTAAAAAAAAGATTGCCCCAGTCTTTCGGGCTTCGTAATTGACAGCCCTAGGTTCATAACTTTGTGTCATTCCCGTGAAAACAAGAATCCATGTTTTTTGTTGTCATTTTTTAACTTAGATGCCCGGGGCAGGAGTTTACTTTCGAATATCTTAATTGGGAACAGGAACGACAACGAAGTTAATGTGGACCTTGCCAGGAGGAGTTTTATCTTCAACTGCATTTAAAGCAATGATGGCAAAACATCAGTGTTATCTGCAATCACAGTCCTTTTCAACAGACTCTAAAAGCCTGTTTTTATAAAATTGATTACTATAGGACCAAAAATAACTATAAAAATAGTCGGAAATATTAATAAGATTAAAGGTATCAGTATTTTTACGGGTGCTTCCTGCGCTTTTTTCTCAGCAGATGAAGCTCTTTCATTTCTCAATGATACAGCCAAACGTTTTAAAGTATCTGCCATTCCAGTGCCCGATTCAAGCGACATATTTACTGTTCTAACAAAAAACCCCAGTTGTTCAACTTTAGTTTTTTGCACCATTTCAACTAAAGCAGTTTTTTTATCACATCCCAAAGATATTTTTGCTAAAGCATTTCTTAATTCATCTGATAATGGTCCTTGTAATATTCGTATAACTCTCTCAGTTGCTCCATAAAAATCAAGACCAGCATCAAGCATCACCGAAAGTAAATCTGCCATATCAGGTAATTGTCTTGTTATAAGATTTTTTCTTTTTTTAGATTCCTCTTTAATTTTCAAAAGCGGCAAGAAAAAGAAAATTAATCCAAACAAAAGTATTACAAAAATATCAAAACTTATAAAAATAATAGCAAACAACATTCCAGAAATCATCGCAAATAATTGAAGTGCAAAGAACTGATAAGAATTAATTTTTTCATATTTAGTACCAAGAGATTTCAAAATTGCTTCTATTTTTTCAATCTCAGTCATAAATTTTTCATATTTTATACAGCCTATAAATCCGCCAAGTTTTTCAGCATTATTCATTATTATATGTATTATAAAATTTTTATTTTTGCTTTTTTCTACAGCATTGTACACTTTCCCTGCAATTTCCATTTTATTAATGCTTATAAGCACACAATAAGCCGTAAAAAATGTAAATAACCCCAAAAACATACAGAATAATATAATCATTAGAAATCAATCTCCGTCATTTTTCTTATTACAAACGACCCTACAAGTACCATTATAACTACAACTAAAAGCAAAATATTTCCAGGTAAAGTAATAAATAAAGATTTCATCATATCGGGTTCAATTACATACATCATAAATACAATTATAAACGGTATAATGCTTACAATATTTCCAGACATTCTGCCTTGTGCTGTCAAAGCAATTATTTTTGATTGTATTGCAATTCTTTGGCTTGTAGAATCAGTTATTCTCTCAAATATACCACTTAAACTTGCACCGGTATCTTTAGATATTCTTATAGTGTCCAGCATAAGTTTAAATTCGTTGCTTTTAGCGTTTCGTGCAGCATCTTCTAAAACTTTATCAAAACTAACTCCTAAAATTAAACTGTTAGACATTTTTTCAAATTCAGATTTAATAGGAGTTTTAAGTTCATTTTGTGCAATATTGATTGCATTCTGAAGAGACTTTCCAGCCTGTACTGCACTTTTTATGACAATTAAAGCCTCAATAACCTGTTTGTCTATTAAGTGTAAAGATCTACGCCTGTTTTGAGCTTTTATATACCAGTCAAAATACAGATATATAATACACAAAATTAGCGCAAAAATAATATTTTGTAATAAAATTGACGATAAAATAAAAATAAACAAAGAAATAATAAGTTTTTTTCTTTTTGAATTTAAACTTTTAAAACTAAAAGACTTTTTTTTATTTTTTATTTTTACTTTATCTGTAAAAAAATATATAAAACAAAATATAAATGCAGCAAAAGAAACTAAAAACAATATTACTATCACTTAAAAATCCCCATATCTATTATTTATCCCTGTTTACTTATAATACTCTCCACTCGACGGAATTGGCAATAACAAACAAGCTTAACAACATAGATTTCTTCACCCTTTCAGGACTCGCAATGACGACAAGCCTTAACAGCATAAATTACTTCAACTATACAATCGGCTCACAATTGTCAACTGCTACGGACTTATGTCCATAGCTTAGACTTAGATTGCAAGCTACGCTTACATCTAATTTTTTCCACTTCGTCAAAAAATTTGGACTTCGCTTCCTCTGCAAAGCGATGATCATAGTTTCCAAATGATTCTTTATGACAGCCTTTTTCAACTTGGATAATAGACCAAAATTAACTTCTATGTAAGACTACGCAGCTGATAAAATACGGGCATAGTTCTTAATATCCATTGTTGGTTTATGTTATCTGTCAACGCAAATGTTCTTCTTTCTTCGGCTATTGCTGAAATGAGTTCTATAATTGCATTAATTGCCTGTGGGTCGTTTCGCTCAAATGCTCTTGCTATAAGATCAGGTAAAGCTCCATTCAGTTTTACCTGTATTTCTGCTATTGTTTTAACTTCAGAAATAAAGGATTCCAAAATACTACTGTCAGTCTTATCAAATCCTGTATCATGTTGAATACTTGCTACAAGAGCTCTTTCAACTATACCTTGTACAAATGCTCTTATAATTTCCGTAGTATCTCCTGCCTGGCTTTTGAGTTTTGCAATATATACAGAAATCGCATCAGTCCCTGTTTCGGAAATATTCAATGCTCCCTCCAAGCTAGCAACATCAAAAGTACTATTTTTAATCATTTCATTAAGCTTTACAACATTGTCTTCATAAATTATAGGGATATCCCGTCAGCTCAAAATTCCTTGCCGCATTAAGAGCAACCTCAGAAGTTATTGGTTTGCTTGCAAATATCTTTAGGATTTTGAAACTTGAAAGTATTTCTACAATCTGCGTTATTGATAATCCATCCCTTTGCGTATTAGTGACCTTAGTTTAAAGTTAAAAACGTTACTATCCGGCATTGAATACATATAAAAATCTTGTTCTCTTATTTTTTCTTCAAAAGCGACAATTAAATTCTCAGTTATACCAGATTTATCATCTTCTGTGTATTCATACCCATTACTCTCTAATTGCATAAAAGCATACAATCTATACATAATATTTTTTGTTCCATCTTTCACTAATGCAATTAAATAGCTATTGTCTTTAGACCGTTTGACAATTTTAAAATATTCAGCTTCTTCTTCGTCTGGGAAATAAGTATTAAACCCTTCAAAAGGGGTAAGCTCCACAATAAGTTTTTCAAGATTACTTAATTTTGATCTAGATTCTTCATTATCTTCAATGACACTTATAAATTTTTTTCTCAACTCAACTAGAATTGCCAAGTTAGCAGTCAAAAAACCTTTCTCGTCACTTTCTCCAGTGAGGAATTGTCGCTCATCATCCATATATTTGTCCGGAATAATAACTTCCACTAAAGCCCTTGTTAATACATTATCATCAAACGGAACTCGCAATTTAGTTTGCAAATTAGTTATTGTATCAATTCTTTTTGTTTTGTCTGCATTTAATAATGTAAATTTTATTAAATCAAAATCATTATGCTTTCTCAAAAAACCAATTTCGTCTTCGCTCAGATTCCCAGTTTTGGCAAATTTTTTCGCTAGAATTTCTACTAAAATTATATCTCTAATTCCGAGAATGGCTATTAAATCAATGATAGAAATTTTGACTTGTCCAGCTTCAACAACAGGTAAAAGATACCCTTCTATTTCTTTCCTATAGGCCGCTAACTGTGATGATTTTAAAAATTCAATAACAAAAAGACGCAGTGTTCCAGTTTGTTGTAATTCGTCTTGAATATCTTTTAACACTGGATTTAACTGTGTTCGAATAAAGGTCTGTCTGGTAGAGTCGTCGAAAAGAGCCATTTCATTTTCACGTATATAGTCTAATATTGCTCCTTTGTTGTCATATTTTTTTCTTCCATTGGTATATTGGCATAGTAGAATGTATTTTTTTCTATTTATAGACATTATAACGAACATTTTATCCCTTGTCAAACATACCTAAACAGCAGCTATTAAATTCTTGCGAGCCTACAAAATAGGTTAGCAATTCAACTCATACGAGCAGGAGATTGTGGGTTTGATTAAACAATACAAAAAATGTTGGGTGACAGTTGCGTAAAACATAACACAATATAAATGTAGATAATAGTTCACACACCTCGTTATTTTATGGTGATTTTTATTTAGCGATGCTTGACACTATGTGATTTATAAGATACTATTACTACTACTACTACAATTACTGCAAAGTAAAATATCTGTTTGGAAATTGCATGAAAATAAAATATTACGAAACGTATGATGGAAAGATTCCTTTTAAAAAATGGTTTGATTCAATAAAAAACAAAAAAATAAAGATAAAAATTATTGCAAAGTTAGAGTATTTAGAGTCTGAAGTTTTTTCGACTTCAAAACCTGTTGGAGATGGAGTTTTTGAACTGAGACCTTACAGTATAAGGATATATTATTTAAAATATAAAAATGAATATATAATTTTGTTGCTAGGCGGTGAAAAAAATAAACAGCAACAAAGAGATATAGAAAAAGCGAGAGAATATGCAAGGGATTTTATAAGGAGGATAGAATAATAACTCTAATGGAGAAAATAAATGAAAAACGGTATAAGGAAACAAATTAGCATTGATAAATTATTGTCTTTTGATGATTTTAAAAAAGAATATTTTGCCAAAAATCCTGAAGACGTAGCGCTTTTAAAACAGTCTGTTGTAGACGAATATAATAATAGCGACGATATATCTCTTGAAGCATTAACAGCTGTTTTGCAAAAGGTTGTAAAGCTTGAGGGTGTTACAAAGGTTGCTAGAGAGACAAATTTGAGTAGAGAGAATTTGCATCGTACATTTTCACTAAAAGGAAACCCTCGAGCAAAAACGATTACAGCTGTTGCTCGTTTTGCAGGATACAAAATAGCGCTTGTTCCATTGCATAAGTAAATTAACCCATTATTCGACAAGATTTACACCACACAAGCATTATAGAAGTAAAGTTTGGAACGGAGAGGACGAAAGATAAAATGTTCATTAAAATGTTAACAAGAAAAAATACATTTATCAATTATAAGTAAAGGATAGTTATGACAGACAATAGCTGACTTTTGCATGGGTTTGATGGCTGCTTATTCTATAACTTTGACTTGGAAGGTATTTAAAAACAGGAAAGTATGCAACAAGGGATTGAAGCCATAGAGAAGAAAAAAGTGAATTAGAAGAATCTTATTTTGAATGTCGTACTGATAGTTTATAACCTTATCACCTTTAATAAGTATTTTGCTTATTTTCAATAACGCTCTTTTAAACATAATGACGATACTTTTTGCTAATTCTGTTAAGCTCTTGTACCCAAAACCTACCCTTTTATGAGTGAAAATTTTACTTGTAAAAAATATACAAAACAAAATATAAATGATAAAAACATTACTATCATTTAAAAATCCCCGTATTTATATTTATCCCCTTTAGCGAAGCCGCATTTACAAATTCAGGAATATAACCTGAAAAAACAAAATCACCTTTTTGTATTCCATTTTCAAAACCTTTTAATTTAAAACTAAAAACAGGCTTAATTTCATATATTCTATCATCATCTATTTTATTTAATACTGAAATTGAAGAGATTTTTCTCGAACCGTCACAATAACGTGCAAGCTGCACTATAATATTAACTGCAGATACAATCTGTGAAATAATTGAACGTTCTGGCAAATCCATTCCTGACATTAGCACCATTGTCACAAGCCTTGAAATAGCATCATGCGGCGAATTTGCATGTAAAGTTGTAAGACTTCCTTCATGTCCAGTTGACATTGCCTGAATCATATCAAGAGCTTCGCCGGAACGACACTCGCCAACAATTATTCTGTCAGGACGCATTCTTAAAGCATTTATTACAAGTTTTCTTATATTTATCTCGCCTGTTCCTTCTGTTGATTTTGGTCTGCTCTCAAGTCTTATTACGTGTTCTTGTTGAAGTTGCAGTTCTGCAGAATCTTCAATAGTAATAAGTCTTTCTTCTTTAGGTATAAACGAAGATATAACATTTAAAAGTGTAGTCTTTCCTGTTCCCGTACCACCTGAGACAATAATATTTCTTTTCAAAATTACTGCAGTTTTTAAAAACTCAGCCATTGCTTTATTGATACTTCCTGAAGTAATTAAAGAATCTACAGAAAGCTTATTTTTTAAAAACTTTCTTATTGTAATTACGGGACCATTTAAAGATATAGGTCTTATAACAGCATTTACTCGCGAACCATCTTTAAGTCTTGCATTAACAATAGGCGATGATTCATCAATATGTCTACCAATTTGCGATACTATTTTGTCTATAATGATTTTCAATCTTTTTTCATCAGGAAAAGACACATTTGTTTTCGATATTTTTCCTGCCTTTTCAACAAATATACTATCGTACCCGTTGACCATTATTTCAGTAATTGAAGAATCACTTAAAAAATCTTCCAAAACACCAAATCCTGCAACATCATTACAAAGTTCTTTATAAAGCCTGTCTAAGATATTTTTTGGTATAAAGAGTTCTTGCTTTTTTATAATTTCACTTATTTTATTTTTTGCCACTTGTTTTAGTTTCTCGCTGTCAGTTTCATCGACACAATCTTTCATTTCCTCAACAAGCATCGCCTGTATGATATCTCTCAATTCTCTATATACGTTTTCATTTTGATAATAATTACCGACACTTGCATTCAGTATCTTTGTTTGTGAATTGTAAACATCAATTACATTTTCTAAAGCTAAGACATAAGAATTTGATTTATCTCTGTAAGAAAATTTTGGAGAAAGTATTTGTTCCTGTACCTGTGCATTGAAATCAGATTGAATACTATCTTTAAAATTTTCAAAATCATTTAATATTTTATCAGAATGAAAATCATAGCCAATATTAAGTTTTAAAGTTATAAAATTGACATTTGATGATATTGAGCTATAGTCCTGTGAAATAAGAATTGCTTTTTTTGCAGATACAGTATCTGACATATAAGGAATTAGCACATATTTTGATTCTTGTACAAGTCTTAACTCATTGTCGCTTTTTTCGTCAGGCATAATAACAAAAACATATTTAAACCCAGATTCAAGAGCATTTATAAGATATAAAATTTTTTCAATATTTATTTCATTTAATTTTATATCCTTTAATCCAAAAACCATATTTGTCCCGATTGGAGATAAATAATTTTTTAAAATTTTAGGATTGATGCCAGATAAAATAGGTAGTATATTTTCAATATATTTCATTCCATTTTTATATATCGACCAAAAAGCTTCGGTGCCTGGAATTGAAAAATCAAGAATAACACTATCTTCTTTTTGATTTGTACTTACGGAAGATAAACCATGCGCGATTATGTTTCTTTGCAGTATATTGCATCCTGGAGCTATTAAAAGCATTATTTTCTCTGTGAATACCTACTTATTATTTCCAAAACATCTTTTTGGTTTTGAGTTACCTGATTTAAATTTTTCATACCATTTTGCTGTAAAGTTATTTTTGAAATATCTTTTACAATAGAAGAAAGCTTTAAAGGTTGTATATCTGATATTTCGACGTCGCTGACAGGTCTTATTATATATTTAAGACTTCCACTCTCAGAAGCTATAAGAATTTTTTGTGCTTCCTCAATAGAAACAGCTAAAGTTATAACATTAACATTTCCGCTATCATCTTCCTGTTTTTTTGCGACGCCTATATAATTGTTTCCAACAGCTAAAACTAAAACATTTTGCGCCACTACAAATACTGATTTCTGAAGCTCTTTATTTGCGTCAGAATAATCTATTACACTGAAAATATCTATACTTGTTCCTGGAGCTAAAACGCTTGAGGTTTCCAAATCAAAATTTATTGATAATGCTTTTTTACCTTCAGGAATCAAATTACTTATTCCTATGTCTTGATTTGTTTTTGATATTTTTGTCGAAAGTATCTGTTCGTTTTCCTCAATTGTATTTAAAGATATATATACCGCAGTACCTTCACCGATAAACAATTCTTTTATATTCTGAAACGCTTTTGGTTGCACATATTCCTTTGGAACAAATTTTTCAGTAAGCATATACGACTGTATAACTGTACCTTGAGTAATCCTTTGCGCTGCGATAACTGTTTTTACCGGTTCTGACATCGTTTTATATTTAATTTCTAAATCAGACAAATAAATATAAGCACAGAATGCAGCAAGAACTGCAAAAATTAGTGCAAATAATACAGTTTTTCTCATATATTCTATTTATCTGCCTTTTGTACTGTTTTTGTAGCATTTTCAAATTGAGATTTAACTTTTTTCCCTAAAGCTTTATAAGCTATAAAAACAATCCCAACAACTACTGCAACAATTAGAATATACTCAACCATTCCCTGCCCTTTATGCGTCTTAATCCAACCAAAATTTAACATCTTTGTAGCTCCTCCCATTTTTTATTTTTGGCGTTTTAAAGCTCCTTGACTTCCTGTCCCAGATAATATTTCTGAACGCGTTTTTATCTCTATATTTTCTTTGCCTATTATTTTTAATATTGCCGGAATTTTATATGAATATTTTATCTCCACAAAAGATTTTTTAGTAAGTACTGGTGTTAATCCTGTTATCGTATTTAGAATATTTACAGGATTAAAACTTGTAATACTTGAAATATCAGTAATACTTAAATCATATTTCATTGATTCATAATCATTTATTTCAATAATAATATCAAGTTTTTCCGGATCAAGAGTTCTACCAATTGTCCTTGCATTACAAAGATAATCTTTGATATCTTCTCTTATATATTTTTCGCTAAAAGGCGTATATGCAATTAAATCAGTACCATATCTTGCAGCTGTAGAAATCTGCTGCCACGTAAGCATAATACGAGCAAACAATACAATTGTAAAAAGAAAAAAAACAATCAAGGGTACAATCAATGCTGCTTCAACAAGGGCTTGTCCTCTTGATTGTTTAATCCACTTCAAGTAAGACATGTAATACAATCCTTATATATTTTAAAGTCTGTTAACATTAATAGAGCAGCCCAGACTCTAACTCTTAAAAATAAAACTATCGATTTTTTCATACGCATATTTGCTACGGATATATTTTCTTCTATTTTTGGACGGAATAAAACAACACATTAAAAGAACTATCCATTTTGAGAATCTTGGAGTTCTATAATTAATTCTATATTCAATATATTTCTTTAACAATGTAATATAAAATGGTGTTGCATTAGCATATTGCCACCACACATAATCTAGATCTAATGTAGCATCGCTAATGTAACGGTTCCAAGGTTTACCATTTTCTCCTCCTGCATAGTGGATAATTACTGATTCTTTTTCTGTAGAATTATACTTCTCATCAATGTATTTTATCTTATCCCTGCAAGATATATTTAACATATCTTGGTCAGGATAAGGAAAAGAATATTTAGAAAGTTCAAACCATTTTTTATACAACTCATCTTCTCTAATTTTTTTTAAATTCATTACAAGAACACCTGAATTAACATAACGCTTTTGATTTCTTAACTCATATAAATTATATTTTCTCCATAGTTCATTATTATAAGGTATTGGACAATAATCAATAGTTGCAGCTAAATAATTATTCCCAACATCAATACTATTAAGTTCACATAAATCAGATGTAAAAACAACATCCACATCGCAATAAACAATTTTTTCCAAGTCTGGAAGTAGCTTATAAAGCAACAATCTATATACTACTCCCTTACTCCAAGAAGTAGTATTAACATTATCAAAATCTGAAGTTATGTTTATAAAAGTAATTGTAGAGATTTGAGAATTTTTATTAACCAACTCTTTTAAAACATCACGAAATTCATTAAGAACTCTTTCTGTAACCAAACAATAGATATTATAGTTGCATTTATCATTTGAATTATGCAATAGTGAATATATCGCAACTCCAGCTTGCATCCATAAATTTTCATCAAAACAGAATGCTACATTTATCTTACTATTATTACCTTCCATCTTCTTTGCCATGGTTACAGTCATTTTTCCTCCAAACATTTATATAGTTGCCGCTTAGTTAATATAGTTTTATGTCTTTATATGATAATGTATTGCATAATTAGCAGGTCGGTTTTCCTCGCTACTGTTTACGTTTATTGGGGTGCTTGACCTACCACAACTTGCGGTAGTATTACTGCCATCATATACCATCGCATACTTTTCATCAAATCCACCACCTCCAGTCATTGAATAAGCTACTGAGAAAGTTGGCTGCTTAGTAATATACTCGTAATGTTTATCATGACTTGCATTAGAAGTAAATAAATAATGGGTATGTGATTTTATAGAATATTCTTGGCGTATTCCTATCGTTGCAGCATTTCCACCAGTTCCGCGTAAAAACATCCCTCTAAAATCAGGAACTTTGAATTTTGTACTGCCATTCCCACCATAAATCGTACCTATAGCTTTGAACAAATCAGGATATCTTGATACATCCAACTCTCTGCCATCACAAGGCAAATATCCTTTTGGCACATTGTTTCCAGCAAATGCTATCACTGTACCAGCCGGTACTCCAAAATATTCTCCTTGCGCATCTATTGGAGACTTGTAATACATTTTATTGCCATCTATCCCTATATACGCTGTGCTTGCACCTATCTCCACTTTTATTTCTCTATTGGACGATAAATTTTCTGCCGCTTTCGAATGTAAAGAATATGACTGCGCCATAAACTTCTCTCTCGGCAATAGTTCTCGTCCATCAACAACTACCTGCAACCATAAATCTTTCTTTCTCCAGTCAACTCTTGTTTCATCTGGTTTTATCGTATATGAAAAGATTCCACTCGAAAGTTTTATTCCTTGATTTCCTGATTCCCAAATTGCCGTTCCACCTTCCTCTTTTTCATATATTTTGAAATTAAACTGCATTGTTCCATTGACAGGTGACTTATATGATTTTAATCTCCCACTGTATCCTATTTCATTTGGCACTTCAGCAAACACTACAACTACAAAAGCAAAGAATATAAACAATATTATCAACAATCTCTTCATCTAACACTTTCTCCCCTTTAGTATTAACTTTTATTAAACATATATTCTTATATTATAAAAAGAAAAAAATGGTACCTATAAAACATACCAGTAAACATTTGAAAAATATTATTTTTGTATTCCGATTGTATTTCTGAAAAGAAAAACTTTGGTATTTGTAATACCAAAACAACGAGGAAACAAATTTCTGCAATAACACAAATAAACGAAATAAATTGTCACGGCTGCTTTGAACCCTCACTCGCCATCTTTTTAGTAACATGTAATGCCACAAAGATTAAACAGAATACGATATTATCAAAAATACAAATTAAATGCAACATGCAACAGAAAATTGGTTTCATGCGTTTGTTGCATATATCAATATAACTAATCTCTTGCTAATGTTAATACATATACCGTTTTTGCACCGGATATTTTTAATGCTAAAGAACAAGCTGATACTGTAACTAATGTTGTAGCTATATCATCTATTAAAAGGATGGTTTTGCTTCTTATAATATTATTATTTTTTACAAAAAATGAATCTTTAATATTTGCCACTCTTTCACTCTTTGATAACTTAAACTGAGGTTTTGTAATTTTCTTTCTAAATAAAACGTTTGTTAATACAAAAATATTTGTTTTAAGTGATATTTCATTCGCAAGAAGTTCGGCTTGATTGTAACCTCTTTTTATTTTTCTTATTATATTTAAAGGAACTGGTATTATAAAATCTACATCGTCATAAAAATTATATAGTTCCATTGCTTTATACATAGATAAACTAAAATCTTTTGCAAGAAAGGATCTGTTTGAATATTTGAATTTTAAAATTAAACTTCTTAATGAATCTTTATATAAATAAACCGATCTCATTTTATCAAAGCTGTACTCTTTTGGATGTTTTTTACATACGTAACAATGTTCCCCGCCATCATATAATGGCAAGCCACATTTTTGACATACTAAATCTTTTATCAAAGGAAATGAATTTGCACATTTATCACATATCTTTGTCTGTGATAAAAAATATAAATCATCTCCACATACAGAACATGTAATAGGATAAAAAAAATTAATAATTTTAAAAAAAAGCTTTTTCATTAGAATTGTATTGTTAATTTACTTACTAAAGAAATATCGTAATAGTTTGATTCTGGTATATATCTATATTCAAATCTATCATAAATAAAACCTATAAGAAATCTAAAATATTTCGATATTTCATAATCCGCATTAGCAGATACACCGTAATTCGTATTGTTATCTTTTCCCACATTTACTTCTGATTTGTGATCTATATACTTAAACTTTGACAAGAAAATAATTCTGTTTTTAAGTGGCAGTACTTTATTGATAATTGGAATTTTTAGTCCTGACGGGAATATCATATCAGAACTAATTTGTCCCAAATAAGTATTTTTATCAACGCCTGAATAATACCAACCTAGACAGTTTTTCTGCCACATCTTTTCATTTTCATACCTTAAACTAAATCTCCATTTACCTAAATCAAAAGCACCCTGCCAAACATATTTCTTTGAAAGACCATTTGACATAGTCTTTGATGTTAGATACTCGAACTCGTTAGAATCTGTATTTTCAAGAGCACAATATAAATCAATTTTTTGAAAAATTTTAAATCTATAATCAACTCCGTACATAATATTAATGGAATAAGAATGACCATAAGTTGTTATGTTCTTATTATGATATTTAAAATTAAGTTGTGTATCAGTCATATATTTTACTACTCCAAAAAATCTTTCTACACCTGACATTCCTATAAGCATCTCAGGCCATACTCGACTGTATACATTTTTTGGATCTTTTTCTCCATAATAACTTTCGCTACCTTCTGTATAAGTAAAATTTGCACTGACAGTATTCAAAGATGAGAAACGTTCGCTGAAATCAAAAGCTTCAAACGGCATGTACTTCCCAGAAAAATGTATATCATTTCTATTTGCAACAGTTTGCACAACATAAGAGTTAGACGAGTAAAAAGGTTGTAAATCCATTAAAGGGTTACTTCTTACCCATAGTTTGTCCATTGCAAATCCTATTGACTTAAAATCTTTATTTACCTTATCATAAGAATCTGAATCATGAAGTTTATAATACGTTGAAAAAGTTAAGCTCTTAAAAAATGGTGATGAAGTAATGTCATAAGCATTTAAGTTCCATGAAATTTCGCCAATTCCTTCTCTTGTAATATGTTTTTTCTGTCCAGGAATAAGAAAAGATTCCGATTTTGTACTTGCATTTACATCGTAATTTTCTTTTGTATTTATACTATATATAAATGAAGGACTGAACCAGTTTACAAGACCTAATACAAGACTTGCACCAACAGTCTGTTTTAACGATTTATCATACTCTATTTCTTGTGGAAAATCATTATTTTTTTCTTTTACAACATCAATTATGTATGAAGGTGAAAAACTAATGCCTTGAGAAAATTTAAAAGGAAGTTTTAGTTGCAACATATTTGACTGTTCTAAAGTGTGGTATTTATTAATATCAAGATAATTTTTTATTCTGTCTAATCCTAAAAAAGAATTTGACATTGCAACTAAAGTAGATGGATAGATTTTATAATATGAATTTGCTGTTTTTGCATCCGCTGTAATATTTGATGGAAGCAATATGAATTCAAGTGGATTATTATAGACTATAGTTCCAGAAAGTATTTCTTTATCCTCAAGACGTTTAATTTGAGACGTGTCAATAATAGAACGGGAGTACTTAGTAGAAAGCTGTGGAAAATCAACTCCAAGATTTAAGTTTGTTTCAGCGTATCCCGTATATGTTATAACTTGTCCTTCTTCATTCAAAGAAATTAAATTTGTATTGTCAGCAACTTTTGGCATTATAGTTTCAATTCTTGAAATACCTGTTTTAATAGGCAAGACATTTATATTTTGCATCTTTAAGCCACCAAAATTAAAATACGCATTATCTTCTAAATAATCTCTGTTATATACACCTGCTGTAATTGTTTGAAAGTTTCTGTCAATAGTTTTTCTTGACACCCCGGCTGACACATATCCTATTGTATCTGTTCCGTTCCACTGCAAACCACCACTAGCTTTCCAAGCACTACCATTTAGAATTTTACTTCCAACAACGTGTATTTCTTTAAACCAAATTTGATGTTCTATCCCACTTTCTGCAGATTCAACACCTACAACAAACTGCGAAATTTTATCAAGTGACGGTTCTCCTATAATCCTTACATTTGGATCAGATCTTGACCACGACGCTGCTCGTCCAAAACCCTCCTGTTTTATTGTGATTAGCTTCCAGTCCTGCCAACTCGAATCAGTTGTTACTTGAACTCTATATTCAAAATAATTATTATCATTTCCTCCTGCACGAAATATCAAAACATCTCCTACAGCAGCATAATCAGCATCTGGTTTTGCATAAACCATAAACCTTATACTTTCATATTTTGATATATCAAGAGAATCTCCGGTATAAACTGATTTTGCTAAAAAAGTTTTACCAATAGCTGTAGTTTTATATGCAATTTTTAATGCTTTTTCATCTTTTTTTACCGAATTATCTATATCATATAAATCTAGATAATATTTACTACTTAAAATAGATTTATACTCAGGATCATATTTCCCTATTGTTGAAATACTAAAGTCTTCTAAATTTTCTCCTGTTTTCATCCATTTGTTTCCTATAATGGCAATTTTACCTATAACTATTTTGCCTTTGTCATGTTTACCTGGTTTTTGCTTCACCTTAAAACGTAAAATTCTTACATTTTTCCATTTTTCTCTGTCAGCTTCAATAATCTTAAGCGGTATTCTTAATTGTTTCCAACCATTTTCACTGGTTTTTATAACAGTACCACTTGATATGTAACAAGTACCTGCAATATCTTCGGTAGTATCCAATATACCGTTACCATTTAAATCTTCGGTATCTAGTTTCCCATTATGCGCCCCTATATAAGATACTGTTCCATCAACATTGTGAAACGGACGTCCGGTATCTTTCCATGGACTTAGAATACCCGTACCGTCAGTATCTTCTGTATCTAACTGTCCATTGCCGTCAGAGTCTTCATTGATACTCGATGCATAATCAATTATGAATTCAGGAGAAGACAAATTATTATCTAAAATCCAAATGTCAACATAAAGTTTTCTTGAAAAATCATATCCAGCAGAAGAAAGTTTTTGAGCAAAAGCAATCTGTGTACGATAGTTGACATCATAATTTATTTCTAAAACAAGCTGTTTTTGCCCTTCAACAAGCTCTAAAGAAGGATCAATATCTCTTAAATAGATTTCATAGCTTTTCCAAGACAAATCGCTTAGATTTCTTCTTGTGACATTTTTATCATCTGCGCTATGAAACCAATTTTCATTTAACACACTTGCCAAATCTTCACAAACTGAATTATCCATTGAATCTATTGATGCTTTACCTGAAGTATTAATATTCTGAGCACTCAACGCATATTCAGCTTCAGCATTGATTTTCATATTTAAAGTATCAATATCTAAATCTGTAATTTTTATATCACCTTCTCCAACGGTAAGACTTGTAGGTACATTTCTTATATCCGGCAAAACAGTCCCTTTTGCCATAAAGTTATAAAGTATGCTTGTACCCAAAGAAATATTGTTTGTTAAATCAAGTCTGCTGCTTGCACCGACAAGAGTTGATTCTGCTTCAGAACCGAATAATGAATAATCATAAGATATATCTAATATTGAAGTTTCTTTTATAATATTCTCATCTGTTATGGTTAAAATACCGACATCATAATCTAAAATATAATCTTTTCCTGATTTCAAAGTTACCCCATCCACAACAACTTTTTCAGACTGAGGGACAATGCCAGGACGCAAAGTAAGTATTTTAATTGCATATTGATATTCCGTTATAAAATTATACTCATGCTCGCCATGTTCAGACGAATACAAAGTATCATGTAAAGGCTGTGATAAATTGAAAACACCTTTTTCAAAATCTACATTAATATTTGCATCATACCCTACTTGAAGCGGATATACAGGCACACTTTTTCCATCTATAATAGTTGAAGGAGTACTGCCATTTAAATCTTTTATTTCTAAAATAAAGTTACCTCTACCATTATCTCGTGTAATGTTTAAATTTCCCAAATCATAAAAAGTTTTAAGTTCCGTTGTAACGCCTGTTGTATTATCCGTATCTTTAATTATTAGAGGATTATTATCCCCTCCAAGTTTAGAACCATCCTCAAATTCATAATTTACAGCGACAATATAATTGTTTACCAACGTGTTTTTAAAAGCAATAATACCTGTATTATAGTCAACAGTATAATCCCGTTCTGAAACACAACGAACAAATTTCCCTGTGTAAGTAGTTCCTGTCCTATTTAAATCGTTAAGGGAAGTATCTGTATCAATTTCAATATTATCTTTAGCGTTACGATTATCCTTATAATCTACAAATACTTCGACTGTTCCCTTTCTAATTTTTTTTTGCTCTCCACTAGCCAAAAGCGAATAGTATCTTCGTTTGATGTAAGAAGTATCAGCAATTGTTCTTCTCTCAAGCTGTGTATTTCCAGTGAAACGTTTCACCTCAGATAAACCTTTTGTTTTACTGAAAAAAGCATTTACCCCTAAAGTCTTATAGCGCGTATCCACTTTTAAACCAAACAATTCTTTTGAATATTGCGTAAATTCTGTAGTTGGTAAAGAAACAGAAATATCTCCAAAAGCTGCTTCTTGCACAAATTCACCTGGCTGACCTTTGTAAACTAAAGAAATATCTTTTTTATTAGCTGTATCATCATAATCAATATTAACATCTAATCTGTCTCCTACACTTCCCTTTACTCTCATCTGTAGTTCCTGTTCCATTTTAAAAAATGACGTATTTTTTCTTTTTCCATCTTCTTCTTTATCATAAACTCTCGAAGTATAATCAAAACCTATCAATTTTCTACCAGAAATTGAAAGCTTAGACTCAAGAGGAAGTTTTGCCACAACCCCTAGAGGAGTATCCTGATATATCGAAGTACTTTTTACTATACTGGGAAATTTGACATTTTTTTTATTCCATTTATCAGTAGAGTATCTCATATTTTCAAACTTAGCGCGATTTAAATAATCTAAAATTTCTTGTCCCGCAATTTCTTCAACAGCCTCCGGAAGTTCTTCTTTGAACTTTGACGATATGTCTTCTTGTGATATTATCGCTCCGGATGGTTCAATACTTTCAATATTGTAAGACATATTATATTTGTCGAATTGCTCGTACACTTCATTTTTACTGTCACCGAGTATAGAATAACTTTTTACACGAGATTTGAATTCAGCACGTACAACACAAGTGTAAATAAATAGAGACGTTAATAACAGAATAAAGATTTCAAATCTTTTCATATAATTTTGGATTATATGATATTCCTTTTCCCTTTTCCATAAATTTTGATATAATTAGGAACGCTTGAATAACGATATTGTTTAACATGATAACGAAAGATACAAAATTGTTATTTCAAACTTAATTCAGAATCTGTTGCTATTGCTTAATTCTCTTATACATCAACCAAAATAAGTATTATAATATGATAAAAAAATTACATCTGTACATTGTTAAAGAATTTTTAGCATCTTTCCTTTTTGGATTAGTTGTATTTTCTGTTCTTCTTCTTTTGAATCAACTATTTGAACTTGTAGATCTTTTCTTTTCAAAGGGAGCATCTTTTTTTATTGTTGTAAAATTATTTATTTTGCTCCTTCCAAATATTCTAACACTTGCAATACCTATGGCTGTACTTTTTGGAGTATTAATTGCTTATGGAAGACTGTCAGAAGACAATGAAATTACAGCAATGAAATCTTCTGGAACAAACTATAAAACATTATCAATACCAATAATAGCTTTTGTTTGTATAATATCTTTCTTTCTTTTGTTTTTTAATCACTTCTTATCACCATTAACACATTCAAAATTTAAAAATTCCCTCGAAGAAATACTCACAAAAAAACCTCTTGTTAAATTTCATGAAAAAACAATAAATGAACTTGGCAGATACTATTTATACGCAAATAAAGTAAATAGTAAAAATAATACACTGTCTGGAGTAAGCATATATAAATTTGAAAACGAAAACATTAATAAAAACAATGATAAAAAAAATATTCTGCCTCAAAATGACAACGGAGCATGGCGAATAGCTGCATCTTCAGCAACTGTTAAAATTTATCAAGGCGGTATTCAGCTTATTTTGTACAACGGTTATTGGCAAAAAGCACATCCTTCAGATATAAACAATATGCTGCACATGACTTTTAAATCTTATTGTTTTTTTATACCTCTCGGTGACGTTATAAAAGGACATATTTCAACAGCACACGAAATGTCTTCTTGTGAAATCCTTAAAACTATAAGAACATATAAAGAACAAAATCTTCCATTTATAGAATATGAACATCAATTCTGGTCTAGATGGATTTTTGCTTTTGCTCCACTTGTTTTTGTACTTGTTGCGCTTCCCATAGGAATAATGGCTGGTAAAGGCGGAAAAGTTATAAGTTTTGGAATGGGTTTAGGTATCGTTTCCGTTTACTACATACTTCTTATGATTGCAATAACCTTAAGCGAAAAAGGATATGTTCCTACAAGTCTTATAATGTGGATGCCAAACATTGTAGTTACTATAGCAGGAATTTGGCTATTTATAAAAATGGTAAAAAAATAATGAAAATTCTTCACATCTATATCATTAAAAACTTTGTAAAAATTTTTCTGTTTACAACATCTACTCTTGCGCTTATAGGAATCATAACAGAACTGCTAACAAGAATGAGTTTCTATATAAAATATAAGGCTTCATTTTATATGATACTCGTCCATATACTTTCTAATATACCATGGTGGCTTATGCAAGTTCTTCCAATAGCCACTCTTTTAGCCATCTTATTTTCTCTTGGAGACTTATCAAAAAAGAATGAGGTAATTGCAATAAAAGCCGCTGGAATAAATATATGGCAACTTATTGTATTACTTTTTATATCAGGGTTTGTTATAGGATTATGTGAGTTTTCAGTAAGAGAGTTTATTGTCCCTAAGCTAAATTTATATAACGAAGTAATAAAAAAAGAAAAAATAAAAAAAGAGAAGCTGAATATAAAAACAGAATTTTCAAATTTGATAGTTTCTATGCCAAATAACAAAAGATTTACAATAGGATACTTAAACACCGAAAAAAAAATAATAAAAGACATTATAATAGAAAAATATAATAATGAATTTATAATAGAACGTCTTGTTTTAGCTAAAGCAGGTGTGTGGGAAAATAATACTTGGCTTTTAAAAAATGGTGTTATAAGAAATTTTGACAATAATTTTTGGAATGAAATTTATTTTAAAAATTACAACTCAAATATGCATATAAGTCCGTCAGATATGACAATACAAATAGTAGATGATCATCTTTTGAACATTCGCGCATTTAAAAAATATATAAATCAGGTTAGAATTTTTGGACAAATGAAAGAAGAAAGACGTGTTTTAATTGCTTTAAACGTAAGATATGCTACTGGTTTTGCCCACATTATAGTTATGATAATAGGAATCCCTTTTGCACTTGGACTTGGAATCAAATTAAACAAAATATTAAATTTTACATTCGCTTTGTTTATCGCATTTATCTATTGGGGAATAAAAGCAATAACAAGTTCTCTCGGTGAAAATTTCTTCTTATCTCCATTTCTGGCTGCATGGTTACCATACTTTGTATTTGCAACAATTGGGGCTTATTTTCTTGTTAAGGTAAAAAAATAAATGATTTTAGTATGTTTTAATTATGCTCATCATTAGGCACTAAGACTACTTTGTTTTATTGTCATGAAGATATTACAATTTATTTTTTCAATAATTTATACTCAACTGAATCGGAAAGAGCTTGCCAAGAGGCATCTATGATATTCTCACTAACACCAATTGTTCCCCAACTTTTTGAAGTATCTGAAGATTCAACTAATACTCTTACTTTCGCAGCTGTGTTAGCATTGCTGTTTACAACTCTTACTTTAAAATCTGTTAAAAATACGTCTTCTATATCAGGATAATATTTTATTAATGCTTTCCGTAAGCAATTATCTAAAGCATTAATTGGCCCGTCTCCTTCTGCAACAGTATGTTCTTCTTTACCTTTTATATCAAGCTTAACAGTTGCTTCTGAAACTATATTCCCACCAGTATCTTTCTCAACAGCAACTCTATATCCTCTTAAAGAAAAGAAAGGTTTAAAAAATCCTAAAGCTTTTTTAGCAATTAAAAAGAAAGAAGCATCGGCATTTTCATATTGGTATCCATTGTTCTCTTTTTCTTTAACGATATTTATAACTTTTTTAACTTTTTCAGAAGTGGCGTCCTTGATACCTATCGCCATTTCATTAGCTTTAGATATAATATTGCTTTTGCCAGATAAATCGCTTACTAAAATTCTTCTTTCATTTCCAACAAGAGTAGGATTTATATGTTCATAAGTTTCAGGATTTCTTTCTATTGCAGAAACGTGGATACCAGCTTTATGCGCAAATGCATTTTCCCCAACATAAGGATTTGAATCATCCGGTATAAGATTTGCTATTTCATCGACATATCTTGAAAGTTCTGCAAGTTTGTTAATATTTTTTTTTAGTACACAATTATAACCTCTCTTTAATTCAAGAGCAGGAATTATTGAGCATAAATTTGCATTTCCACATCTCTCGCCAAATCCATTTATTGTACCTTGAACCAATACGCACCCTTCTTCAACAGCGATTATGGAATTTGCAACTGCACACTCTGAATCATTATGGGCATGCACACCGAATTTAATTTTTGGAAAAACATTTATTGTCTCTTTTACTATACCTTGTATATCATACGGAAGCATTCCGCCATTAGTTTCGCAAAGACAGATGATATCTGCACCTGCATCAACAGCAGATTGTACTGTTTCAAGAGCATATTTTTTATTATTTTTATACCCGTCAAAATAATGTTCTGCATCAAATACCACTTCAAGTTTCTTAGACTTCAAATAATTTATACTTTCAAAAATCATTTTTAAATTTTCTTCATTTGTCGTTTTAAGCGCATATTTTACATGTAAATCCCAAGATTTACCAAATATACAAGCAGCCTTAACTCCAGACTTTATTATTGCACACAAATTTTCATCTTCAGAAGCTTTACTTCCCTTTCGCCGTGTGGAACTAAAAGCTGTAAGTTTTGCATTTTTAAAGCTAACATTTTGCATTTGAGAAAAAAACAAATCATCTTTTGGATTAGCTCCAGGCCAGCCGCCTTCAATATACGAAACACCAAAAGAATCCAAAGCTTTAGCTATTTTTATTTTGTCTTCAACGGTAAAAGATATACCAGATCCCTGAGAACCGTCTCTTAATGTTGTATCAAATACTAATACTCGTTTCACTTTTACTCCTAAACTATGACTATATATAACTTAAAATATAATGATCTTATCACAACGTCGTGTCATTTCCTATGAAAACAGGAATCCACATTCGTTGTTGTCATTGCTTATGTCATTCCTGCGCACACGGGAACCCCTGTTTATGGATGCCCGCTTTCGCGAGCGAGCATGACACAACACTTTTGTCCGTCATTCATATCTTTTGCTGTGTCTTTCCTATCCCCAATAAGGCCTTTGAAGATAAACTCAACAGGAATCTGCTTTAAGTCTTTTAACACTTGGATGCCTGCCTTCGGCAATGCGTGGGCAAATATGGCACAAATACGGCATACTCATTTGCTCTTGTCATTGATTTTATCATTTGAATCATCTTGAACTTTTTCTAAAAGAATTTCTTCAGCTGTAGGCTTTTCAATATCGGCACTTTTTTGCGCAATCCTTGTTTTTTCTACGTAACTTCTATAAATAGGAATGGCTATAATACTTAATATTCCTACTATAACAATTACTATTACAAACTCCACCAATGTAAAACCTTTTAAATTTTTCATAAAGTCTCATACTTTTTTTTGGAAAGACCAAAACTTTTATGTAATTCTTTAACGGCTTTTACCATATCAAGTTCATCAACAATGCACGATATTTTAATTTCACTTGTAGAAATCATTTCAATGTTTATGCCTTTTTTATAAAGTATTTCAAACATTTGCGCTGCTACACCTACATTACTTTTCATGCCTATACCAACAACTGAAACTTTTGCAACATGTTCATCGCAAACAACATTTGCAACTTTAAATTCAATAGTTATTTTATCTAACTCCATCTGCGTTTTTTTAATATCCTGTTTACTTACAGTAAATGAAATATCGTTCTTTTTATCAACAGCTGCAGATTGAATAATCATATCCACATTAACACCAATTTTTGCAAGTCTGCCAAAAATTTTTGCAGCAACTCCTGGAACATCCGGTAAATCTATTATTGTAAATTTCACTTGATTTTTATCAAAAGTTATTCCTGAAACGAGCAATGATTCCATCTTCTTCCTCCTAATTTTTTCCTCACTTGTTATTATAGTTCCCTGATTTTCGCTGAAAGTACTTCTAGAATGTATCTCAACGCCAAACTTTTTTGCAACTTCAACACTCCTTGGTTGCAAAACCTGAGCACCAGATCCTGCCATTTCAAGCATTTCATCATACGATATACAGTCAATTTTTTTTGCGTCTTTTACGACTCTTGGATCAGTAGTATATACACCTTCGACATCAGAATAAATCTCACAAAAATCAGCTTCTAACGCAGCCACCAAAGCAACTGCAGTTAAATCTGATCCGCCTCTTCCTAATGTTGTTATATCGCCTTTAGGATTTAAAGCCTGAAAACCTGCTACTACTACAATACTATTCTTTGCAAGTTGATCTTTAATTTTTTTTGGATTAATCTTTTTAATTCTTGCACGCATATAACCAGCATCAGCAGTAATTCCAGCTTGTGGTCCTGTCATAGAAATCACTTTTTCACCCATAGAGTCAATTGCCATTGCAAGTAGCGAAATTGAAATTATTTCGCCAGTTGCAAGCAACATATCCATTTCTCTTGCTAGAGGATTAGATGTAATTTTATCAGCCATTTCAAGCAAATCATCAGTTGTGTCACCAGGCGCAGAAACAACAACAATAATTTTATTACCGGCTTTTTTTTTTGCGATTATTTTTCTAGCAACAAATTTTATCTTATCAGCATCTTCTACAGAAGAACCGCCAAATTTCATTACCACCAAAGCCATCTTATTTTCTCCTAGAACTATAGCTATATCTGCATGTATTAAAGCATATTGTTAACTCACTCAAATTATCTTTTATGCAATCATCGCGTGAATATTACTTGATTAAAGTTAAATTTACATTCTCACAACGCCTTTAGCATCAAAATTCAATATATACGATTTTACCGAAACGCTTTCTTTTTTCCATTTCTTTATCATAGCTTTTTGAATATTAACTGCATCTTTTTTAGCGCAAAAAGAGGCAATCGCGGGACCAGAACCTGAAAGAAATGCTCCATATGCTCCAGCAGATACTGCCGTTTCTAAAACTTCATTCATAGCTGGAACCATTTTCTCCCTATATGGCTGATGGATTTTATCCTGCATACCTTTTTTAAGAAGCTCATAATCTCCACTACAAAAAGCAGCAGTAAGTAACGCAACTCTTGAAATATTAAAAACCACATCTTTTAAATTTACGCATTTAGGCAAAATCTGTCTTGAATGTTTTGTTCTCAACTCAAAAGACGGAACACACAAAACAACTTTAAGTTTTGGAAGAGGTAGATGAACCACAGTTCCATGTGTTCCACGTTCATCTTTACCACATATACATAATCCTCCAAAAACTGCTGGAACAATATTATCAGGATGTCCTTCAATTTTAATGCCTAGATCTGCAATTTGAGATTTATTGAGTTTATCTCCACATAAAACATTTGCAAGAGCAATGCCACCAACTATAGCTGAAGCACTCGAACCAAGCCCTCCACTTAAAGGAATATTTGTATTAATTGTTATATTTAAATTTTTTAAATTATATTTTTTTTCTCCAAAAAATTTAAAAGTTTCTTGCATTGACTGCCAGACGAGATTTTTCTCGTTCTTTGGAAGAGCTTTTTGCCCTTCACCTTTCAATACAAAAATTGTTTTTTTTACATTTGGTAAATATTCTACTTCAAATTCATTATATAGAGACAAAGCCGCTCCAAAAACATCAAAACCCGGGCCTAAATTCGCTGTTGTCGATGGTACGCGCATTTTTACTTTCATTTTTTACCTATTTTAATAGTTTTAGAGTCTGTGCAAACTAACTAGGGGGACAGTATTTGGAACAAAAATAGTCACTTAGTAAAGCACGAAAGTGTGGTGCGATAGCAAGATTGCAACACTTTCATCCTATTAGTATATGAACCAGACTCTATTTGATTGTTATACTGCTAGAACTTCCTTTACCTCAGGAACAGCCTGTTTAATTGCATTTGTAACACCGTACTGCAAAGTCATAGTAGCCATTGGACAAGCACCACAAGCTCCAGTAAGTTTCACTTTTACAACCCCATCTTCACTTACTTCTACCAATTCAACATTTCCACCATCTGCCTGCAAATGTGGTCTTACAGATTCTAAAGCTTTTTCTACTTCTTCTTTCAAACTCATTTTTCCCTCTTTAGTTTAAAATTTTTATACTAATACCTAAGAGAAGCTTATTATAACACAATAAAAAATGTATATCCATATGTCTCCATATCCAACTAAAAAAGCCTCTCCACATTTATAAAGAGGCTCTTTTTTATAACTCTTTTCCTTTTTCCTTAAAACCTGTAACTTACTCCCACATTTGATAACAGGCTTTCATTCCTCT
>JAITPF010000018.1 GCA_031289585.1 Endomicrobium sp.
CTTGTATCAGGTTGATATTAACGATGTAATAAGAAATTATGAATTAAAAAACCAAGAGGGCTTTTTATTTTGCCTATTTGATGCAATATCAAATGCTCTGTATTCTTCTATTGATAATACCAATATAAAAATTAAAATAGATTTCACAAGACAATATAAAGCAAATGAAATAATAGAAGACAAAGAGAACTACATTAAATCTTTTACAATAACCGATAATGGCGTTGGTTTTATAGACGATAATTTTGAGGGTTTTACAAGAAAAATATATAAAACAAATCACGATTGCGGAAAAGGTTTAGGAAGAATGGCTTTTCTAAAAGTTTTTCAAGATGTTAGTATAGATAGTTATTTTAAAAAAGATTCAAAAATATTCCATAGAAGTTTTATCTTTAATACATCTAAAATTAAAGACAATAAAGAAGAAGCGGAAGCAAGTCATTCCATTGAAACATCTATATTATTCAATAATATCAAGTTTCAATATCAGAAAAATACGCTAAATGGTATAGATTATTATCATAAGGAAATACTAAACCATTTCTATATTTTCCTGTATTATTTAGTAGAGAAAAATAAAACTTTTGAAATAAAACTGACGGATGATAGCGGTAAAGTATCTGAGAGAATAATCAGCGCTGAAAAGTTAAAAAATGACAAGGTTAAGAAAGAAAGCGTTAGTATTATTGATGTTTCTGTATTGGACAGCATGGACAATAAAATTGACTTTGAGATTTTGCATATTAAAACCAAAAATATTGGAGGGAATAAAGCCTTTTATGTCGTTGATGAAAGAGCGGCGGGAGGAATTGATAACCTTAATCTTCCGCCAAACAGTTTGGAAGACAAAAACGGATTTAAATACTTCTATAATGTTTATTTGAAATCCTCATATTTAAACAGATTTTTAAATGAATCAAGAACGCAATTATCTATTCCTACAGATAAAAATAATCCAAATAACAGCTTTATTACATCTGACAAGATAGAAACATTGTTAAAAGAAAAAGTTGATAAATTTTTAAATTATGAAATTGGAGTTTTAGAGAAGAAAAATGAAGATAGAGTAAGAGATGTATTGACAGATAACAAGTATAACGCGGTTTCAAATAGCAGAGCATACTTGTATTTATTGGCGGACGAGACAACAAAAAAATCCTTGCTTGATAATATCAGATACAATGATTCAGAAAAAAATATCATATCAAAAATTAAAGGTTTCCACGAAGAATTACAGATTAAAACAATTGAAAAAATCAATATCCTTGTTGAGCATATAAGAGATGTCAAGGGCGAAGTAGATTTGAAAAAATTGGAACAAGAGATAAATGAATTGTCTATGAAAGTTAATCTTGAAAATTCTGTCAATCTTTCAAGTTATATTATGTATAGAAAATATGTTTTAAGTTTATTTAATAATAATGCTTTGCAGTTATATAAGGATAACAAAAGTCAAAATGAGGCTTTGTTCCATAATTTATTATTGCCGAAGAAAACCAACAATAACATAGATTCTAATTTATGGTTGCTTGATGAATTGTTTTTATATTTTGACGGCGCAAGCGAGCGGTCTATATCAGATATTAAGATAAAAGGGACTAAAATAATCAAAGATTTGTCGGCAGAGGAAAAACAACAATTAAATGAATTTAATGAAAAAAGATTGAATAAAAGAATAGATTTGCTTTTCTTCCCAGAAGAGAAGCAATGTATAATAATAGAACTTAAAGACCCAAAGATAGTCGTTAATGAGAATGCGTATCAAATGGATAAGTATGCGGAATTATTAGCAAATTTTGTAAAGCCTGAGTTTTCAATAGAGCATTTTTTTACTTATTTAATAACTGATAATTTCAACAAATACGATAAGCCGACAGGGTATAGAAAAATATATAATATTGACGGCTTTGTAAGGGATTCTTCAGATATTAAGAGTTTTGAAAATGATTTAACAATAGCAAATCAATATTCAGAGATAATAAGATATACGGATATATATGCAAGAGCAAATAAGCGCAATGAAATCTTTTTTAATAAATTGAACATTCCATTGAGTAATTAAAACATAGCATAAGAGTATATATTTGCGGCTTTTTGGCGCATACTTCTTGTTGTCCGACAACAGCGCAATCGCATTTTCCACATACAAGTAATCCTATGTATGCAAGTCTGCGAATGCTCTCGCACTTTGTTCCATAATTCTTTGCTTATCAAAGGTTGATGTTTAGCGTTTGCGTATAATTTGCCTTTCCATTGGAAAGCCCCATAATATATCGGGTTATGCAAATTCTGCGAAGCGTGTGTAGGTATTCTATTGCCTTTATATCTCAATCCTTTATCATAATTTTTGATATAATCTTTTACAGTTATAGAGAATTTTACTTATCAGTTGACTACATTTCCATATTATGTTTTCTGTAAGAGTTTGCTTAAAAATGCTATAAAAAATTATGTCTAAAATAAATAAACGCCAAGTAAGCGCATCTGTAAAAGCCTCTATTAATCCCAGAGTTCTAAAATGGGCGAGAGAGGCTATTTGTGTTTCTCATTCTGACATCGTTAAAAAATTAGATAAAAAAACTGTTAAAGAGGCAGATTTAATTGCTTGGGAAAAAGGGCAAGATTTTCCTACAATAAATATTGCAAAAAGTCTGGCTAAATTATATGGAATAAAGTTTATAACTCTTTATTTGCCGAGTATTCCTAAAAATATAAAGCCGTTAAAAGATTTTAGAGGGGTATCTGACACAGGTACATTCTCTAAAAATTTTGTTTTTTTAATGCGTGAGATACAAGGTAAACAAGAATGGCTTAAAGAATACCTTGCAAGTAAAGGTAAGAAACCTATCAATTTTATCAGTAGTATCAATATTGACAACGGAATAAAAACAGCTGTTAATTCTCTTAACAGGTTGTTATTGACTGATATTAAATTAAAACCAAAAACAGATGATACTTTAAAAGCATTAGTAAAGAAAATAGAAAGTTTAGGCGTATTTGTTTCCATAGGGAATTCTTTTAACGGACACTACTTGTATGCAATTGAACCTTCCGAAGCGAGAGGATTTGCTATTGCAGATAAAATAGCGCCTTTCATATTCATTAACTCCAAAGATAATAAAAAGGCTCAATTATTTACGCTTATACACGAATTTTGCCATTTGCTTTTAGGCGAAAGCGGCGTATCTGACGCTTCCAGCAGTAATAGAAAACCGACAGAAATTTTTTGCAATAAAGCGACGGCAGAGTTTTTAATGCCTACTGAAAAATTTTATGAAGTATGGAATTCCATAACTACAGATGACTTGGACAAAAAAATAAAAATTCTTTGCGAGAAATTCCCAACAAGTTCTTTATCAGTAATAATTAAAATTTATACATTAGAATTGATTGATAAAAATACTTTTGACGAAACACATAATCGTTATAAAGAAGATTATGCAAAATATAGTGTTAATGCTGCAATACAGAAGCAGGGAAAGACTTCTTTTTTCAGCCCATATCTTAGAACTTTGAGAATTAATGGCAGACAATTTATTGATGTGGTTATTGAGGCATATAATAGCAATGAAATTATGATTAGAAATGCGTGTTCTTTATTAGGCATTACAAAAGTAATAAAATTTGATACCTATGAGCATAAATGGGATAAGTATTTATGAAATATTGCTTGGATTCTTGTGTATTTATAGAGGCTTGGAACAAACACTATTCTCCTGAAATATCAAAGGACTTCTGGGATTGGTTGGCTAACTTAGCAAAAAATAAGGAAATTTTTATCCCTGAAGAAGTATATGAAGAAATAGCAGTCCAAAAAGATAAATTGTATGAATGGGTTAAATCTATAAAAACAGATATTGTTTATCAACTTGATGATGAAACTCAACAAGTAGTAAATAATATAATAACTCAACCAGAAGCAATAAAACTTGCTGATTCTAATACGAAGAATGGAGCGGATGTTTTTGTTGTAGCATATGCGAAAAGAAATAATGCTACTGTTGTATCAAATGATAAAAGTATCGGGAATTTATGTAAAGTTTGCGATGTTAAAATTTTGAAAGATTATGAATTTTTTAAAGCCAAAAAACTGAGAATGAAAGTTTCATTGGAATAACTGATAAATATATATTATTATTTTGTTTGCGGTATGCTTGAGAATGCAAAAAAGTTATATAACTCATATAAGTTACCCCGTATTAGTTAGATGCTTAGAACTTTTTAAAAAATTTAAAGCCGCTTGTCCGATTAGCTAAATCTCGCTAAGCGCATCTAGTCTAACAGCCCTACATTTGGAAATCACAATTTGTGGCATCCAATTTTTACACTCAGGTTCTAAAGTATAGTTTAAATACTGATAACGCCGTAATTTATAACGATATAGGAAGGACAATAATATTATAGGCGGTATAGTTTTTATTAAGAAATCATTAAAACTATATTCATTTTGATAGATTACGTGGAAGGTTTTCAATTATTTCACATCTTGTTGTTCAAAAAAGAAAAAATAGTGTATAACTTATACAAATGGCAGAGAGGAAGTACAATTTAACTAAGGAGCGTATTATGAAGAAAGTAGCGAGTATGTTGTTAGCGTTAGCGTTATTGGGTTCACCTATGAAATCAGCTTTTGCGGCGGATGTAACTTGGGATACAGTTGATGAAATTTGGAATACAGTTAAAGAAAGAACAGCAGTGGCAGTAATAGTGGTAGGAGGCTGGATATTAGAAAACAGAAAGACGTCCATTGTTGGATTAGCGGGCGCGGTAGGCGTAGGTGTATGTGTGTAGTATAAGAGGGATAGTATTAAAGAACTCTTTTTTGGGAAGAACATACAATCCAAAGACAAAGAAGATAATGAAGAAGGATACAATAAAAAATAATGATTGATTGTCTATAATCATTACA
>JAITPF010000036.1 GCA_031289585.1 Endomicrobium sp.
TGCTCTATAATACCCTATTTATCTATTTGGCTAATTAAATTAAGTAAAAGGAGGCAAATAAATAGTTTTGGGAAGAGAAATTAAGATTGAAAAGAAAGATGAGAAAAAGATGAAAAAAAATTTAATGTCGTTTAAGGGTTTAAAGATGTCAGTTATGTATGTAATCTTATCGTTAATGTTAATGCTTTCGTTATCAGTTCCAGAGCAAGTAGCAGCACAGCCAATAACACGAGGACAACTCTTTCAGCTAACAGAAATTCTTGTTTCCGTGACCGGTAACTATGAATGTGGAGCAGGCATAATATTGGGCGCAATCATGAACCTGTTAGAATCGAACGGCACACGTTCGAATGAAACAACTGATAATAAAATGATAAAAATAGTGCCAGGATGGCAAGACAATTTGGATATGACAACAACAATGGAAGGGGCGCCGTTGCCAGACCAAATGGACGTACTAAATGCAGCAGTTGATGCATACAATAGGATTCAATTTGACTTGATAAAAGAAGACGGCGAAGAAGTGAACCAATTAATGACTGAAGTAGCAAGAATAATAGTAGGAGGAAATTCATACCAGCACAAGTGATGGTGGAGGATAATGGAGAAAGAAGAATAATAGCAAACGGAAGAATAAACCTACCACAACCAGCAACAGAAGGACAAATGCCAGTAATGTTTGGATTGGGAGGATCATTTTAATAGCTAGCTATTAGGGGATGCATAACATTTTTTGCTAGAGTCACAACAAATATATTAAAATAAAAAACAAGATTGCCACGTTTTTTGCTTGTCAATTGCGAAAAAATCACGATATTTTATGATTTTTCGTGGCAATCTTGTTGCAGAAAAACTTACAATTGTCAACTCTGTTGAAAAGGGCGCAATTGTGAACACTAAAACAGTGAAACAATCTGCAATGTGAATTCCAGTTGGATTTTACCCTCAAATGTCTTAACTTTGCTGCCTTCGATAATATGGAAGCGGAAATCGTATCTTTGGATTGTTCAAATTTACAACTCTCAGTTCAATATGTTAATGCAACAGTAAATTTTACTATTTAAGTATATCTTTACTTTGTTCTGATAAAGTTTTTATAGCTCTGTGGGCAATCTTTGACATGCAAACCGTTGCATTACCACCGATGCACCCGCCCTCACAGCCCATTACTTCGATTAGATTTCCCTCTGTACATTTTTTGTCTTTAACCATTTTTTTCAATTGTTTAATTGTTTCTTTGTTTAAGCCATTAATTACATATTGTTTTACTAAATTTTTACCTTCAAGAAGTTTCGATACAGCACCTACAACACCACCTGTAATTCCAAAACGACGTCCTTGTTTTGAACTTTCAACATCAAATTTATCTTCTTGACAATCTTCAATTTTAATGTCTTTTGCGACAAACAACGCTCCAAGTTCCTCATAGTTTATCACATAATCAACATTGTTATTTCCATGCGCTTCGCGTTTTTTTGCAACACAGGGGCTTATAAAAACATTTATAGTATCTTTATGTAAAGTTTTTACTTTTTGCGCAATATAATAAAGCGGTGTTTGTGTACCTGATACAAACGGTTTTATTTCAGGCAAATGTTTTTTTATAAATTGACTATACCCAGCACAACAGGAAGTCGTCATAAAAGGCTCCCCTGTTTTTATTTTTTCAGTAAATTCCTCCGCTTCATTTCTAGCAGTTATGTCCGCACCCTGTGCAACCTCATACACATCTGAGAAACCGGCTTTTATCATCGCAGATTTTAACTGATAAACATTCCCTTGAAACTGTCCCACAATAGATGGAGCAATCAATGCAATAACTCTTTTTCCAGAAACAATATTTTTTAAAACATCAATTATCTGACTTTTTTCGCAAACAGCGCCAAACGGACAACTCATAATACATTTACCACAGCATATACATATACTGTAATCTATTTGCACATTACCATTTACATTTTTTTTGATTGCATCAACAGGACAAGCATCTTCACAGGGAACAACTATTTTTATAATAGCATTATATGGACAAGCTGTAATACACATTTTGCAGTGTTTACATTTAACGCTATCAATTACAGATTTTCCGTTAACTATACTTACCGCACCGAATTTACATGCGCTTTGACAGGACTTTGCCACACAGCCCTGACATAAGTCTGTTACATAAATTCTGTTTGGAACGCAACCTTTGCAAGCAGTTTCAATAACCGTAAGAGGATTTTCCTCTGGATTTTCACGTTCAAGAGCTTTTGTTGCATATTTTGATAAATCTATTGTTTCATCGTCGCCTTCTATTGAAAACCCCAAACCAGCTATAACACGGTCTTTAAGAATTGCTCGTTCTTTATAAATACAGCATCTGTACAAAATATCAGAACCTTTTGGACGCATATCAAACGGTATAAGCCGCGTATTTTCTTTAAAATTATCAGAAAAGAATGCTCTTATAATTTTCTCTAAAACTTCTTTTTTTAAATGTATTTCCTGATTAGTATGATTCATTTTATTCTACTTTGAACTTTATAAAAATTATAAAACACGAAGAACTTCGCAACAACAAAAATTGTGGATTCTCGCAGAAGTTTACCCTCGAATATCCTTATCGGGGAACAGGAATGACACCTAAATACAAAAACATATTTTTTTATGTCATACCCGAATGTCTTTATCGGGTATCCATGTTTTAAAAAGTCCAGGCATTCAAGTTAAAAAATGATGACAATAAACATGGATTCCCGCAGGAGTTTACCCTCGAGTGTCTTTTATCGGGGGCGGGAATGACACAAAGCCATGAAACTATAGTCACATTGTGGCAACAAAAAAACAATTGCTTCATCGGCTTTGTTGCAAAAACAAATAACAGGCAAGACTTAACAACCGACAGGGCTTGACCTAAAACCTGTCGTAATTCTTTAAATATCTCCATTATAAGCTTTAATAAAAATCTGCTTAATATCTTCCATCAACGGATAAACAGGGTTTGCGCCAGTACACTGATCATCAAATGCCTGTTCAACAAGTTCATCTAATTTATCGTAAAAATCTTTTTCTGATATGCCAGCATCTTTTATTGAAAGCGGGATTTGAATATTTTTTTTAAGCTGCGTTATAGCATTAATCAATAACTCAATTTTTTCATCGTCATTTTTTCCACCAAGACCTAATTCATCTGCAATTTGTCCATATTTTATTTTAACATTTGGGAACTTATATTGTGAGAATATAGCTTGTTTTTTAGGACAATCCGTTGCATTATAACGAATTACCTGATTTATAACCAAAGCATTTGCAATACCATGAGGTAAATTGAATGCTGCACCAAGTTTATGGGCTACTGAATGGCATAAACCAAGGAATGCATTTGCAAAAGCCATACCTGCAAGAGTTGAAGCATAATGTATTTTCTCTCTTGCAATTGGATCTTCTTTTCCACTATTATAAGAACGTGGAAGATATCTAAATATTAACTTAGTCGCTTCTAATGCAGGTGAATTTGTAAAGTTTGTAGCAAGTACGGACACGTAAGCCTCAATTGCATGAGTCAAAGCATCAATACCAGATGCTGCACACAAGCCCCTTGGCATAGAATCAACAAAATTAGGGTCAATAATTGCCATATTTGGAGTCAATGCGTAATCTGCAATAGGATACTTTATATGAGTTTCATCATCAGTAATTACTGCAAATGGCGTTACTTCAGAGCCAGTACCTGACGTAGTGGGAATTGCAACTAATTGTACTTTTTTCCCTAATTCAGGAATTTCGCATATTCTTTTTCTAATATCCATAAATCGCATTGCAATATCTTTAAAATCAGTTTTAGGATGTTCATACATCAACCACATAATTTTTGCTGCATCAATTGGAGAACCACCACCAAATGCAATAATTACATCAGGAGCATAAGTTCTAATCATTGACAATGCTTCATTTATTGTAGAAATCGTCGGATCCGGTTTAACATCAAAGAATATTTGATAATCAATATTAATTTCTTCTAATACTTTTGTAATATTATAAATTGCACTTGAATCAAATAGGAATCTATCTGTAACAATAAACGCACGTTTTTTTCCTTGTAGTTCACGCAATGCTAAGTCTGTAGCTCCTCTTTTGAAATAAATCTTTGGAGGAATTTTAAACCATAACATATTTTCACGTCTTTCTACTACTGTTTTATAGTTTAATAAATGTTTTACTCCAACATTTTCGCTCACAGAATTTCCTCCCCATGAACCGCATCCAAGCGTCAATGACGGTTCTAGTTTAAAGTTGTACAAATCACCGATTCCACCTTGTGATGATGGTGTATTAATCAGAATACGTCCAGTATGCAGTTTATTTGCAAATACGTTAATTCTGTCCTGTTTTCTTTCATCGGTATAAAGCACAGAAGTATGACCTGCACCCCCAAATTCTACAAGTTGATAAGCTTTTTCAACTGCATCTTCAAAGTTCTCAGCTTTGTAAATAGCAATAACTGGCGATAGTTTTTCGTATGCAAATTCTTCTTCTAAACCAATTTTAGAAACTTCACCAGCAAGAACTTTTGTATCCAAAAGAACTTTAATGCCTGCCATTTCAGCAATTTTATAAGCTGGCTGTCCAACAATTGCAGCATTCAATTTACCATCAACAATTATTGTTTTTGCTACCTTTTCTTTTTCCTGTTTTTTGAGAATATATGCACCGCGAAGTTTTAACTCGTTAATAACTATATCATAAACATCCTTGACAATTATAATCGACTGTTCAGATGCACAAATCATACCATTATCAAAAGTTTTTGACATAAGAATTGAAGAAACTGCCATTTTAATATTAGCTGTTTCGTCAATAATTGCAGGAGTATTACCTGCACCTACACCAAGAGCAGGTTTTCCTGAGGAATAGGCTGCTTTAACCATTCCAGGACCGCCTGTAGCAAGAATTGTGGCTATATCCTCGTGCGTCATAAGTAAATTTGTTAATTCAAGCGACGGAACATCAATCCAGCCGATTATATCTTCTGGAGCTCCAGCTTTAACTGCCGCATCAAGCACAATCTTAGCTGCAGCTATTGTTGATTTTTTAGCTCTAGGATGAGGCGAAAAAATTATACCGTTTCTTGTTTTTAAAGAAATCAATGACTTAAAAATTGCGGTGGAAGTAGGATTTGTTGTAGGAACAACACCAGCTATAACCCCAACAGGTTCAGCAACAACTTTAATCCCATTTGGTTTATCTTCACTTATAATTCCACAAGTCTGAGCATGTTTATGTTTATTATATATATATTCACAAGCAAAATGATTTTTAATAACTTTATCTTCAACAATTCCCATGCCTGTTTCTTCAACAGCCATTTTAGCAAGAGGAATTCTAGAACGATTAGCTGCAACCGCCGCAGCTTTAAATACTGCATCGACTTGTTCTTGATTAAAAGTCGAATAAATTTTTTGTGCTTTTTTAACACGTTCAATAAGAGCCTTTAGAGCTTTAGCATTGTCAACTGTAGACATATTTTTTTCTAAAGGTTCAATGCTCTTTCCTTTTGTTTTTGGCATTTTACATCTCCTTTCATTATATATAAACAAACTTAAACTGCTCTATAACTTAATTATTGCATCTAGAGGATTTTATTTCTTTTATTATACTTGGGATAATTTCATATAAATCACCTTCTAAAGCATAAGTAGCAGTCTGCATTATAGGGCATGTTGCATCTTTATTTATTGCAATTATAATATTAGATGAACTCATACCCACTATATGTTGAATTTGTCCAGAAATTCCACAGGCAATATAAACTTTTGGAGCAACTGTTTTCCCAGTCTGTCCAACTTGATGAGAATAAGGAATCCAATCTGAATCAACTGCGGCTCTTGAAGCAGCTACTGCTCCGCCAAGAAACTTAGCAAACTCTTCAAGAAGTTTAAAACCTTCAGCTTTTCCTAAACCTCTTCCGCCAGCCACAATAATATCTGCGTCTGCAAGGTTTACAACAACACTAGTATCTTTTATAAAACCTAAAAACTTTGTTCTGTTAAGTAAAGTTTCTACATCCACTTTACATTCAATAATTTCACCTTTTCTTGCCTCTTCTATTTTGGCTTCCTTAAAAACTTTATGTCTTACTGTAGCCATCTGCGGACGATGTCTTGGTGTTAAAATAGTTGCCATAATATTTCCGCCAAAAGCAGGTCTTGTCTGTTGAAGATTTTTTGTTTCAGGATCTATTTCTAAAGAAGTACAATCTGCTGTAAGCCCTGTATGAATTCTTGCTGCGACTCTTGAAGCAAACGAACGTCCTATATTTGTAGCACCCATCAAAATTATTTCAGGTTTTTCTTTTTCTACAAGCTGCGTTAAAACACTGCTGTAAGGATCATCTTGAAATTCAACAAAAACAGGGTCATCATATACATAAACTTTATCTGCACCTGCGTTTATTAATTCCTGAGCTTTTGACTTAATATTGTCACCAATTAAAACTGCGCTTAAAGATGTTCCTAGTTTATTTGCAAGCCGTCTTCCCTCATTTAAAAGTTCATATACTACGCTTGCTATTTCACCATGTCTCTGTTCAGCATAAACCCATACGCCTTTATACAAATCTTTATCAACTCCAGCTTGTGGACTATCTTTTTTAAGCTCTATCGCACTAAATTTACAGGTTTGAGTACAAGATCCACAATATGTACATTTGTTTAAATCTATAACTGCAAGTTTAAATTTTTTAGGATGTTCCGGTCTTTCAGTCATTGAAATTGCACCAAAAGGACATGAACTTTCGCACATTTTACATCCAACACATTTATCAGACGACACTTTTATGCTGTTTGCCATTTTTTATCCCTTCCTGTAATTTATAGTTACAACAACTAATCTTTTTTTTAACACGTTTGTTGTTGTCGTCAACCAAGTTGAAAAAGGTCGTCATTGCAAAACCCAAAAGACCATGGCAATCTTTTTTTTAACAACATAGATTGCTTCGTCAGGACTTTGTCCTTACCCTCGCAATGACAACAAAATACAGTGTCATTCCTACTCTCATTAAGGTATTTGAGGACAAATTCCTAAGAGCATCATTCTTGACATGTCATTCCCGCGAAAGCGGGAATCCATGTTAACTGACATCTTACGACAACTTGAATAACCGTCACTATTTTAAGACTTTTTAAAACTTGGATACCCGATTAAAATCACTCGGGTATGACATGGTACTTATGATCTTAGTTGTCATTGCGCACTGCCAAAGGCAACGAGGGATTGCGTAGCAGCAATCGTGACAATCTTTCCTTTACTAACTGCATAGCTTGCTTCGTCAGGACTTTGTCCTTCCTCACAATGGGCATAAAGGTCAAAAAAAGTTGCTAAAAAGTCCAAATTTTATAAAAAGATACTCGACAAAAACATTATTTATATAATAATTACTAAAAAGGTTTAGTAATTATGGAAAAAAGTTGTCCAAAATGTTTAAGTAACAATATAAAGTTATATGGGCAAAACCAAACAAATTAAATACAAATACACAAGACATCAATGGTTTTCATTGAAACACAAAATTGCTTACTTAAATTGATATTGTTTTTACAAAACTATTAAAATTAACAACTTTTTTTGACCTTTACATCCACAATGACGGCAAGGATATAACAACACAATTGCTTCTGCGCAACTTTGTCCCTCATCGCAATGAAAAACGTGGATACTCGTTGAAATTTATCCTCAAAGGTCTTAATTGGGAACAGGTATGACAACACATTATTCTTTTGATCTCGTTCTTCTATTATTTACACAATTCCAATATCGGATAATCTTTTAACTAAAGCAGAAGCAATTTCTTGCGCTTTACCAACAAATTTTTCGCCACCAATTCTCTGCAGAGGTGTAAATATCTTCATAACCTGTGTAGGAGAACCATTAAGACCTGTTCTTTTAGTATCAGCACTTATAGCTACAGCATCAAGAGTCTTGATAATTGCTTTTTTTGCAGTCATCTTACCTTTAAGAGATGCAACTCTAGGGGTATTTATTTCTTTAACAACTGTCATAAGAACAGGAATCGGACTTTCTATCAAATCATATCCATCTTCCATCATTCTTTCAACTTTAATCGATTTAGCATCAATTGATTCTATTTTTTTAACATATGCTACATGGGAAATATTAAGCATTTCCGCAATACCAGGACCAACTTGCGCAGTATCACCGTCAGACGCCTGTTTCCCACAAAGAATAACATCGTAATCTCCAACAGACTTTATTGCCAATGACAAAGCATAAGATGTTGCCAAAGTATCTGCTCCTCCAAAAGCCCTATCGCTTACTAAAACAGCTTCATCTGCACCTTTTGATATAGCTTCTCTTAAAGCAGACTCAGCTTGTGGAGGACCCATAGTAATAACTGTTACTTTTCCATTAGTTCTTTCTTTAAGTCTTATACCCTCTTCCAACGCATATTCGTCAAAAGGATTAATTATTGATTCTACACCATCTCTTTTAAGTCTTCCTGTTTCATGATCAATTTGCACATTTGTTGTGTTAGGTACTTGTTTGATACAAACTATTATGTTCATTTTTACCTCATCTAATGTTTCAATATTTTAAAATTGATTCTCGTTTTCATGGGTATGACAAGGTTATTTATGATATTGTCTGTTATTGCAAAGTCCGAAAGACCATGACAATCTTTTCTTTTGGGACTGTCCGTCATTGCGCACAGCCAAAGGCAGCGAGGGTTGCGTAGCAACCGTGTCAATCTTTTTTTTAACGGCACAGATTGCTTTGTCGAGACTTTGTCCATCCTCATAATGGCATCCGCAAAACAGCTGTTAACTATACAGCTTCACCGGCTTTGCCGGCTCGAAATTGACAACCCTTTTCAAACTGTTGATAACACGGACGAAAAGCTAAAAAAAACAATGAACACAAAATACCCTAACAATAATGCAAACATCTGCCTTTACATATATAAAACGTCCAATAATATTGATATCATACACATTTTATAAAGAGATTTTTTATTAGATTAAGCTTGCTACACCGAAGTTTACATATAAAAGTAAGTGAGGCGTAACAACGAAGTATAACAAAAAATACCAAATAAACCTCCCCGACCTTGATATACGCAATGGCTTAATTGTTTTATTTCCATCCTTTTATTTTATCATTTTTCTATCAGGAAAAATGATGTAGGGCTTACTTCATCCCCAACCTTATGGTCGCGGATTCCGGAGGAAGAGTAAAATTATTTAGTTTTTGCTGCTGATTCTTTAATAAGATTAAGCGCAATTTCATTTTTTTGAATTTGGCTTGTACCTTCATAAAGTGTCGTTATTTTTGCATCTCTCATCATTTTTTCTACAGGATATTCTCTTGTATATCCATATCCACCAAATATTTGTACTGCATTTGCAGTAACTTTCGTTGCCACCTCGGAACAGAAAAGTTTCGCCATTGCTGACTCTTTACTTGTACGTTTTCCTGCTCCAGCATCAATCATTCTTGCAGAAGCATAAAGCAATGCCCTCGCAGCCTCAACTTCAGTTGCCATTCCTGCAAGCATATGCTGTATCCCCTGAAAAGAAGCTATAGGCTGTCCAAACTGAACTCTCTTCCTTGCATAATTAACTGCTTCTTCCAAAGCTCCTGCTGCAATACCCAGCGCCTGCGCTGCAACTCCTGGTCGAGAATTGTCCAATGTCGCCTGCGCTATTATCAAACCATGCCCTTCTTTTCCAAGAAGCTGATCCTTATGGATTTTACAATTATTAAATATAAGTTCTCTTGTAGAAGATGCTTTTATACCCATCTTTTTTTCTTTTTTACCAAAATCAAAACCTGAAGTACCTTTCTCTAAGATGAAACAAGAAATTCCTCTTGCGCCTCTAGAAGGATTTGTTTTTGCAAAAATAGTATAAGTTTGCGCCTCTCCACCGTTAGTGATAAAACATTTTGTTCCGTTTAATATATAATAATCTCCTTCTTTAATAGCAGTCGTAGCCATTCCAGTTGCATCTGAACCTGCATTTGCTTCCGTCAAGCCAAAAGCTGCAAGTTTTTTACCTGATGCAATATCTGGTAAATATTTTTTCTTCTGTTCTTCATTTCCAGCTATAAGGATAGGAAGCGTCCCAAGTGCCGTTGCAGCAAGTGACAAAGCAATTGCACCATCAACTTTACAAAGTTCTTCAACAACAAGCACAAGCCCCATAATACCTTTACCAAAACCACCATACTCTTCTGGAATATATACTCCGCATAAATCAGCCTTTGCAAACTCTTTTACAATTTCCCACGGAAATTCTTCTTCTTCATCGTAATGTTCTCTTACTGGTTTCATTTTTTCAATCGCAATTGTTCTTGCAGTTTCAACCATCATTTGCTCTTCTTCAGACAACATATAATCCATTACCATATTAAAACTCCCTCTCTATATATAACCAGCTAAAATTTCTATATAATATTGATCTCTGTCATCTTCATGCAAAATGATAAAAAATATAAACTATGCAAGAAACACAACAAATCTATCGACGCAAACATTACAACACAACTATTATTGAGCATTATTTACATTGAGAGATAATATGTTTATTTTTTTCATTGCTTGTTCAGCAGCAGCTTGATGAGATTCCTTTTTAGAGTTCCCGGTTCCTTTACCTAAAAGCTTATTTCTTGCATACACAGCAACTTCAAACTTTTTATTATGGTCAGGTCCAAATTCTCTTATTACCTTATATTTAGGAAGCTCTTTATAGATATATTGAACGGTTTCCTGCAATCTGCTTTTATAATCTGTGATTAATATTTCTTTCTGATTATTCAAAAATTTTAAAACAAACTTTTTTGCACTTTCAAAACCGCCATCTAAATATATTGCTCCGATAACAGCTTCAAACACATCACATAACAAATTTTCTCTTTGTCTTGCATATTTTTTATCTTCACTTTTACCTAAAAATATATAACTGCCTAAATCTATACCTCTTGCCCAATCGCTTAAATTAGAAGCTGAAACAATTTGCGATTTAAGTTGTGATAACTTTCCCTCGTTTTCATCTGGATATCTTAAATAGAGAGCTTCTACAACGACAGCTGCCAGAATGCTGTCACCCAAAAACTCCATACGTTCATTATAATTTTTTTTGCCAGTCTCAGCAGAATAAGATTTATGTGTTAAAGCCGTTATTAAATTTTCAAGATTATTAAACGTGTATTCAATGATTTTTTGAAAATCTTCCTGATTTTTATTTAACATATTTCCTTATTATAACTGCTGCGTTATGTCCACCAAACCCTAGAGAATTTGAAAGAGCACAGTTAATCTGTTGAACTCTTGCTATATTTGGAACATAATCCAAATCACATTCAGGATCAGGCGTTTCATAGTTTATTGTAGGAGGTATAAAACCTTCCTGCATCGCAAGAGCCGTAGCTGCAAGTTCTACAACAGCTGCTCCACCTAAAAGATGCCCTGTCATTGACTTCGTCGATGAAACAGGTATTTTATAAGCCCTCTCACCAAAAACTTTTTTTATTGCAAGAGTTTCTGTTTTATCGTTCAACACAGTTGACGTACCGTGCGCATTAATATAATCAATTTCTTCTTTAGAAATACCAGCATCAGCTATTGCTTTTTCCATAGCCAAAACAGCAGCCTTACCTTCAGGCTCTGGAGCCGTAATGTGGTAAGCATCATCAGATGCACCATATCCTGCAAGTTCGGCATATATTGTTGCTCCTCTGTTTAAAGCGTGTTCCAAAGTTTCAAGCACAACCATCCCGCCACCTTCACCCATAACAAAACCATCACGGTTTTTATCAAAAGGTCTTGAGGCTTTTTGTGGCTCATCATTCCTCTGAGATAGAGCTTTGATCGAACAAAAACCTGCAACACCCAAAGGACATATTGCCCCTTCTGCACCGCCTGAAACTATCACATCTGCATCATCACTACGAAGCAATCTTAAAGCATCACCTATAGCATGGTTAGAAGACGCACAAGCACTTGTAACCGTATAATTTGGACCTGTAAAACCATAATTAATAGCTATTTCACCAGGAAGCATATTTGTAATTATCATAGGAATAAGAAAAGGGCTTACCCTTCTTGGACCTTTTGACAAAAGAGTCTGTTCCTCCTCCTCAATTACATCTAAACCTCCAATTCCTGTCCCTGTTATAACCCCTATTTTTGACAAATCTTCTTTAGACAAATCAAGCCCTGAATCTTCAACAGCCATCTTTGCCGCAGCAAACCCAAGTTGTGTAAATCTCGCCATTTTTCTTACTTTCTTTTTGTCAATAAACTGTCCAGGGTCAAAGTTTTTAACAATAGCTGCAAATTTTGTTGTGTATGCGCTTGTATCAAATGATTCAATGGTAGAGACCCCTGATTTACCTTCTTTTAAAGCTTTTATAAATTCAGCATTACCTATGCCTATAGGCGTAATAGTACCTATCCCAGTTATAACTATTCTTTTGTTCATCTTAAATGCCTTATTTTACAGCGTGAGTTTTAATATAATCTACCGCATTTCCTACTGTCTGAATTTTTTCTGCTTCTTCATCAGGAATTTCAATACCAAATTCTTCTTCAAAAGCCATAACAAGTTCTACCGTATCCAAAGAATCTGCACCTAAATCATTAACAAATGATGCACCGGTTACTACTTCAGCCGGATCTACACCTAATTGTTCAACAATAATTTCTTTTACTCTAGCTTCAAAATCTGCCATTTTATACTTCCCCCTTTTATTTACCACTTTTATCTTTGTGTTTTTATACATTTTTATTAAATTTTTGAAGTTGTTTTCTGCATAACTTTAATTTCTACATATACATTCCCCCGTTAACAGCCAAAACTTGTCCTGTTATATAAGACGAATCATCACTTGCTAAAAATAATGCTGCTTTTGCTATATCGGATACTTCTCCAAGTCTTGCAAGCGGTATTGTTGAAGCCATAGCCTGTTTTTGATCTTCTGTCAATTTATCTGTCATAGCAGTGCGAATAAATCCAGGAGCAATAGCATTTACCAAGATATTTCTTGAAGCAAATTCTCTTGCACATGTTTTTGTCATTGCAATTACGCCACCTTTTGATGCGGAATAATTTATTTGACCAACATTGCCCATCTGTCCTACAACAGAAGCGATATTTACTATCTTACCTTCTCTTTGTTTAAGCATCGGTTTACTTACTGCTTTTATACAATTAAATACACCTTTCAAATTAACTGCTATAACCGCATCCCATTCTGCTTCACTCATTCTTAAAACCAAATTATCTTTCGTTATTCCAGCATTGTTGATTAGTATATCTATTTTAGAAAATTTGTCAAGAGAGGTTTTAATCAAAGCCTCACAATCTTCTAATTTTGAAACGTTTCCGGCAACTGCTATAGTTTCAACACCATATTTAGCCTTTATTTCATCGACTGTTTTTTGTGCTGATTCAATATTGATATCAGAAATCACAAGTTTTGCTCCTTCCGACGCAAAAGTTTCAACTATTGCTTTTCCTATACCTTGTGCTGACCCTGTAACAATTGCTGTTTTATTATGAAGTTTCATTTAGTTAATTCCTCCAACGTTTTTTGTAAACTTACTGAGTCTTCTATATTTAACGCTTTTTTTGACCTGTCTATTCTTCTTAAAAGCCCAGACAAAACTTTCCCCGGACCAATTTCTATAAATTTATCATAGCCTGCTGTAACAATATTCTGTATGCTTTCATCCCACTTTACAGGACTTTTTATTTGTTTTACAAGTTTTTCTTTAATAATAAATGTATCTGTTGTTAATAACGCATCACAGTTTGTACATATGCCAAAGAACGGGATATTAAAATTATATTTTTCAAGTTCTATCGCCATATTATCCGAAGCTGAAGCCATAAGAGAAGAATGAAACGGTCCGGAAACATTTAAAACAACTGTTTTTATTGCTCCCGCAAGTGTCGCAAGTTCAACTGCTTTGTCTACTGCCGCTGCAGTCCCCGATATAACAATTTGCTCAGGTGAATTAAAATTAACTGCCTCACAGATACCTACACTTGAAGCCTGTTTACACACATTTTCAACAGCGGATTTTTCCATACCTATAATTGCAGCCATTGTCCCGGGATTTTCTTCAGATGCTTTCTGAATAAATTCTCCTCTTGCTTTAACCATTGCTAAGCCATCTTTAAATCCAAAAAATCCAGCTGCACATAAAGCAGAATATTCACCTAAAGAGTGCCCTACTGCAACAAAATCATTGTTTGAAATACTATAAAATTCTTTAAAAACTTCAAAAGCTGCCATACTTACTGTAAATATTGCAGGCTGCGTATATTTAGTAAGTTTTAGAGTTTCTTCTTGTCCTTCAAAAATAATCTTTTTAAGTTCATCCCCTGCTAAATCTATTATTTCTTTGGCTTTAGGATATTTATCATAGAGATCTTTTCCCATTCCAACTGTCTGAGATCCCTGTCCAGGAAACATCAATGCTATTTTTGACATTTTAACCTCTCTTCAGACTTAGCCAATAACAGACAAGACTACAATACCAAGCTGTTTCTCAATTGATGGATAACACAACATTATAGATTGCCACATCATTTTGTGACTATAGCTAAATCCTTATAACTGTAGCACCCCATGTAAAACCACCACCAAAAGCTACCAATTCTACAATGTCACCTTTTTGTAGTTTACCTGTTTTTATTGCTTCATCCAATGCTGTAATTGTTGTTGCTGATGAAATATTACCTGTTTTATAAATATTCACAAAAACTCTATCCATAGAAATACCCATTTTTTTGGCAACTGCTTCAATTATTCTCATATTCGCCTGATGAGGAATAAAAAGTTTTATATCTTTAAGTTTTTTACATGAAAGTTCAAGCGCTTTTTCAGCTGCAAGCACCATTTTTGGTACAGCAGCTCTAAAAACTTCCTTACCTTGCATCTTTATTGTATGTAATTTTTCGTTTACAGTACTTTCCGTCACAGGACACACTGTTCCGCCAGCAGGTAAAAAAAGTAAATCTGAATAAGAACCATCTGCACCTAAAAACACAGATAAAACATCGTCATTTTCCTGTGAAGCTGATAAAACCATAGCTCCAGCTCCATCACCAAATAGGACGCATGTATTTCTGTCAGTCCAATCTGTAATTTTTGAAAGTTCTTCAGCGCCAATTAACAAAATTGTCTTATATAATCCCGATTCAATAAAAGCTTTTGCCGTTGAAATCCCATATATAAAACCACTGCACGCAGCAGACAAATCAAATGCAGGCACAGAAATAAGTTTAAGCTTTTTCTGCAAAAAACATGCAGTAGACGGAAATAACATATCAGGAGTAATTGTTGCAACAAGTATTAAATCTATTTGTTCAGGTGAAATATTTGCAGCTTTTAAAGCTTCAATTGAAGCTTTAAAAGCAAGTTCTGAAGTTGGTTCATTTTTTTTAGATATTCTTCTTTCTTTAATGCCAGTTCTTGTGCTTATCCATTCGTCAGAAGTATCAACAATTTTTTCCAAATCTGAATTTGTAAGAATTTTTTCCGGGAAATATGAACCTGTGCCTAAAATTTTTACACCAATTTTTTTATTCATTTATACAACCTTATTATTGTACTTTGCTATTGCTTCTTTAATGTCAACTGCAAGGTTATGTTCTGCCGCTTTTGCTCCAGTAAGGATTGCATTTTTTACCGCTTTACCATTTGAACTTCCATTTCCTATTATACATATATCACTAACACCCAAAAGAGGCGCTCCGCCAAATTCGCTATAGTCAACTTTTTTCCTTAAATCTTTTATAGCAAGCCATAAAAAAGGAAGCGATGCCCACGCTATTGGATGATGGTTCAATTCTTTTCTTATAAGTTTAAGTATCATTTCGGCAAGTCCTTCACCAAACTTCAGTATTATATTTCCTACAAATCCATCACATACAACTACATCGGCTTTAGCTTTGGGAATATCCCTACCTTCAACATTTCCTATAAAATTTATATCTGCTTTTTTTAAAAGGTCAAAAGCAGCTAAAGTGAGTTCATTACCTTTTGTAGGCTCCTCACCAATTGAAACTAAACCAACTCTTGGTTTTTCTATACCAGTAACTTTCTCGCAAAACAAGCTTCCCATTATTCCAAATTGAAGAAGATGTTCTGGTTTGCAATCCACGTTTGCACCCATATCAGCAATTATACAATGACCATCTATTGTAGGAAAAGATGTTGAAATTGCAGGCCTTAAAACACCGTCTATCCTTTTTAAATAAAAAAGTGCCGCAGCCATAATAGCTCCGGAATTTCCCATAGAGACAAAAGCATCAGCCTTACCATCAGACACGAGTTTTGCACAAACAGATAAAGAAGAATCTTTCTTTTGACGAACAGCCTTTACAGGATGCTCATCCATTGCAATAACTTCGGTTGCATTTATTATTTCAATGTTAAGAGATGCTAAAGCATAGCGTTTGTTGTACTTTAAGATTTCTTCCGATATAAGTTTTTCCGAACCTACAAGCAAAATTTTATGTTTAGACGATCTAGCTGCAAGAATCGCACCTTCAACTGTTGATACAGGCGCAAAATCTCCACCCATCATATCAAGTGCAATGATCATTTTTTATTAGTCTCTTGCTGCTTAGGATCTGCAGGCTTTTCCACCTTCTTAGCCACAATAAGTTTACCATTATAAAATCCACATTTAGGACACACTTTATGTGGTAACTTTGCTGCACCACAATTTGAACATTTACTTGAATTCGGTATGTCTAGCTTTGAATTTGCCGATCTTCTACAATCCCTACGGTGAGGAGTGTGTTTTCTTTTTGGATTTGGCATTTTTTACTTCCTCCGATTGGTCTTATTTAGAGTCTGTTCGTACTCTAACAATTTTTCCCATCTTTCTTTTATAAATTCGTCATTTCCACTATCACAAGAACAGGAATCGATTTCTTTATTATGCTTACCACAAATCCTACATATTCCAAGACAATCTTTGCTACATATAGGCTTCATCGGCATTTCAAGCACTAACAACTGACGCACTTCTTCGCCAATATCAATCTGCCTATTAATAACATACATATTTGCATTTACAACAATTTCCAAAGGATGCTCATAAATACAAAGACAACGAGAACATTCAAGATAAACTGAACCTTTTATATTCCCGCTTACATATATTTCATTATCAGATATTTTAACAGCTTTAAACGATACAAAAATATCAAAATTACAGCCTATATCACCTTTATATTTATATGTTTTTACTTCAATAATATCTGTTTTCACAAAATCAGACAAACTAACAATTAATTCATTCATAATAATTTGTTAATTATAAAACTTTAATTACTCGTTGTCAAAACTTTTTTAGACTCTTTTGCAATCATCAACTCTTCATTTGTAGGAATTATCATAATCTTTACTTTAGAATTTTCTGTTGAAACAAATCTTTCTTTACTTGAATATTCCCCGTTCTTTTTTACATCCATTTCAATTCCCAAAGCGTTCAAATTTGCACATATTTCCTTTCTTACAGGTGCAGAATTTTCACCTATACCTGCCGTAAAAACTAAACCGTCAATACCATTTAATATACCATAGTACGCGCTTATATATTTTTTCACACTGTAACAAAGCATTTCAAAAGCGAGTTTTGCTCTTTTGTTATCTTCTGCAGTTGCCTTAAGAATAGTTCTCATATCAGCTGAAAGTTCGGAGATACCATACAACCCACTTTTTTTATTCATTAAAACATTTAAAGCATCTCCAGACTTATATTGAGGATATTTATCTAGAAGATAAGTTAGAATTGCAGGGTCTATATCCCCGCACCTCGTTCCCATCACAACTCCTTGAAGAGGAGTAAACCCCATAGAAGTATCTATAACTTTCCCATTTTCAATTGCCGTTATGCTACTACCATTACCCAAATGAGCTGTAATCAATTTAAGATCACTTAAAGGTTTTCCAAGCATTACAGCTGCTCTCCGTGAAACATAATTGTGTGAAGTGCCGTGAAAACCATATCGCCTTATATGATCTTTTTTATAATATTCATAAGGGATAGCATACATATACGCATAATCGGGCATTGTCTGATGAAAAGCAGTATCAAAAACTAAAACTGACGGTATTTTGGGAAGCATTTTCTCTACAGCAAGAATACCAGCATAGTGAGCGGGATTATGTAAAGGTGCTATTGTAAAACACTCTTTTAAGCCCTCTTTTACTTTTTCTGTTACCAAAACCGACTTTGAAAACTTATCACCACCATGCACTATTCTGTGACCAACTACAGCAATTTCATTTACATTTACGATGCTTCCTGTTTCTTTATCTAAAAGATCTTTTATTATAAGCTCAACTGCTTCTGTATGGTTTGTAATTTCCACAGAATCTTTTTTTTCGTCAACACTTATAGTCTGTCTCTTATAATAGGCTTCGGGAAGTCCGATACATTCAACTAATCCCCAAGCAACTTTTTTTTCACTCTCCATTTCAAATAAAGTGTATTTAACTGACGATGAACCGCAATTAACTACTAATACTTTCATCTTTATGATCCTTTCACACCAATAGGTATGCCCATTTATATCCTCATACTCTTTGTAAAATCAACAAGGATTTCCACTGAAGTTTATCCTAAAATATCTTAACCTCGCTGCTATTGCTTTTTAATTTGTACCACTTTAACTATTTCAACTTCTAATACTTTATCTCTCAGCAATTAATAATACTGTTATTTTTCAAGTATTTTTATATTTTTACCACTAAATTCAAAGCAATGCCCTTACTTTTTTACGAACATCATTTCAATTGCTTATCAACCAATCAAACTCAAATTATTTTTATTTATTGATACTATTCCTGGTTTGCCCCCGTCGTTGTTGCACTCGTACTCGCAGTTGCAGGACAGACCGAGTTTTGCTACCTTCTCTTTTTCTGTTTTTATCATATCCTGCATACCCTATAATTCTTTTTTAGTGTCAATTTTACCATCGTAACTTCCAAAAAAAGTAAGCCCTACTCCTGCTCATCCTCCTACTGCTCCTACCAACATTCCTACTATTTTTCCACCTACACTTTTGCTTCTGACTTAACAATTCCAGAACACATTAATACTAATGATAAAACTACACACATAACTGACATCTTTATATTTTTAAATAATAAACTTTTTTTCATCTTTCTTTCCTCCTATTCCTGGTATCCTGTTGCTGTATTAAGAGGCTGACATGGACAAGACCAGTTAAAGCTTTATCTATCTAAAACTGGAGACCACGATGGAGTATAAGAAGATCCCGGAACTTCTGCAAGCTTTCTTATTCCTGAACCGTCGATTGCCATTATATAAACTTCACCTTTGCCGGACCTATTTGAATAAAAAGCAACAAATCTCCCATCGGGTGACCACGTAGGATTTTCATTATTTCTTTGATTATTTGTAAGCTTTGTAATTTTGGCAGTAGGCAAATCATAAACATATAAATCATAATTCCCTCTCGCCTGTCTCATTGTAAAAGCAATCTTATCACCACGCGGAGACCACACAGGCGAATCACAAAAACCACTTGTTGTAAGTCTTCTTACATTCCCACCATCAATATTCATTATGTAAAGCTGAGGATAACCAGGTCTGTCTGAAATAAACACTATCTCTTGACCATTAGGAGCAAAAGACGGACTTGTATCAATACATGATCCATCAGTCATTCTTTGCAGTATCTCGCCAGATGTATTTATAAGATACAAATTTGGATATCTGCCACGCGATAAAGTGAGCAGTATTTTTTTACCGTCTGGAGAAAATGAACCGGTGACATTTAAGCCTTGATATTTTGAAATTATACTGCGTCTATTTTTAGTAAGACTTAACACAAATAAATCTGGATTATTGTAAAGATAACTTGTATAAATTATCTGCTCTCCATCCGGGGACCATTTAGGAAGAATATTTATTTTATTATCTTTTGTAAGCCTACGTAGGTTATATCCATCATAATCTATAATATATAATTCTTTAAATCTTGTACCGTTATTTACAAATACTATTTTTGAACGCGCTATACCGATTTCACCAGTAAATCTCCTTACTACTTCATCGCTTACTTCATGAGCCATATATCTGTAACTTAAAGATTCTTTTTTATATTTTTGTTTCCATATCGTTTCACCAGTAATAACATCAAACATTTTTACTTCAAGAATAATATTATCGTCTTCACCTGACACTGAACCTGTAAGAAGAACAGAAGCTCCTTGTTTTTCCCACCAAAGCAATCTTTCCTTAAAATCAAGCTCACTATTTTCAGGCACACCTTGTAGTATGTTAAAATATCTGGAAAAAATGAGATCGTTTTCTATTACCTCTTTTAAAAGTTTTGCAAATCTTGTAGTATTATCATTTTTACATATAACAGTAAAATATTCTATAGCAATATCAGACCTTTTTCCGGTTGCGCAAAGAGAAAGTGAAAGATAAACATCGCTTTGTGCACAAACCACATCAACAAAAAACAAAATCATAAAAACAAACAAGAAAAAATTTTTCATTATTTTATTTATTATATTTAAATTCAAAGAAAACTCCTAAAGAATCTTTCTCATAACCTTCAGGCAAATCCGCAAAAGTATCCGCTCTGCGTATCGTGTCTAAAGCATTTCTATCATACATGTTATTCCCAGACGATTCTTTTATAGAAATATCAGACGTCGTGCCATCTCTATGGATTTTGAAATATACGAGAGCTCTAAGTTTCCCGTAACTCTCAGACCATCTCCACTCTCTTTTAATCTTTTTTATTATCTGACCACTATAATAAAGATACTTAAAATCTTGAGTATCAAAATAAAGTCCCTCGTACTGAGAGGCTATCTTAACAGGCAGCTTATCATCAGAAGAAGACGACTGAAAAGTTTCAACCTTACTGTTATTGTCAGCAGTCCTTGACTTTTCTAATTTTTTTTCTTTAACAAGTTTTGTAAGCTGTTTATCTACTTTTTTTGTACCAGTTTTGGTCTGAGGTTTTAGTTTTTTTCTAGATAGTTCTTTTTTCTTTACAACAATATCTTCTTTTGTTTCAAATTCTTTTTTTGACTTATTTTGCTGCATAGGAACAATATCAGACTCTATTTTTTCTTGAAAGAACGCAGTAGAAAACTGATCTGTTCTATTTTGAGATGGAGAATAAAAAGAAACTTCTATAGGTGCAAATAAAAAAATAGGTCTTTCTTTAATATGAAATACAAAATAAAGAACTGTTATATGTAAAAATATTGAAATTATTAAATAAGGAAATAATTCATCTCTTTTGAGCATTATTATATATTTTAATTTTCTCTTTTGCTGTTAAGGATTCTTGACTTTGTGGAAAATCTCTTATTATTGATAAAAAGATGGTTTTTGCTTCACTATTTTTACCAAGCAACTCACAACATAAAGCCATTTTAAGTCTTGCAGACGATACTAATTCTGAACTTTTGTAATTTTGTTCTATTTTTTCATATTCTTCAAGAGCTTTCTCCCAATGCTTGCGCGAATAAAAACATTCTCCCATATAAAATTGAGCCTGTGGCACAAGTTCAACATTTGGGTATTCATTTACAAATGATTGAAATCCTGAATATGCAAGATCAAATTTTCCCATTGAAAAATCACCATAAGCACTTTGATACAAGGATGAAGGTAAAACTGATTCACTGCTATTACCTTTTAAATTTTTACTTAAAATAATTTGAAAATCTTGTATCGTCTGGTTTAACACAAAAACTTTATTCTGTAAATCTTGCATTGAAGCATTAAGAACATCAATTGTTATAGAAGCTGCGTCTACTTTTGTATATAAATCAGCATGATTTTGTTGAAGTTCTCTATACTGTATTTGCAACTGAGACACTTCTCCTTTTAAATTCGTAATTTCCCGTGAATTTAATGGAATACATCCACAAATAAACAACATAGCTGTAAAACCTATCAACGCTAATTTACATTGTTTCATCTATTTTTGTCTTACTAGTATTCTTGTTTCTGCTCTTCTGTTTTTCCTCCAGGACAATTCATTATTTTCTGGATCAACAGGCTTTTCTTTTCCATACGAAGTAGTTGCAATTCTATTAGCCACAACCCCAAGTTGTGTATAATATTCTTTAACTTTTAAAGCTCTGCGCTGACCTAAAGACAGATTATATTCAATAGTACCTCTATTATCGGTATGGCCTTCAACAACAACTTTTATATCAGAATTACTTGCTAAATAAGCTGCGTTCTTTTTTAATGTTTCCATTGAATCGCTTGTCAAATCACTTTTGTCAAAATCAAAATATACGGTGTTAATATTAATATCTTTTTCAGAACCTCCCCTTAATGAAGGTTCATCAGTAAAAGCAACTATTTCAACACTGCTCCCAACATCATCAGAACTATGCTTTATATCTTGTTTCTTACAACCTGTAAAAACTAATACACAAGCTACAACTAACAACAAAAACTTTTTCATCTAAAAATCCTCCATTATTATTTTGTATTAATAAAAACTAAAGTTATTTTATATATTATACGATTTCCTGTCAATAGTCTCGTCCCACTTGCCACTGACCACAACACCTTTGCCAACGTCCTCCACGCATCCATCACTGCCTTATACATCGTCTTATGCGAGTTTATCCGTCACGCCTTAGCAACTTATATAGATTAGGAACTCGTCTTCGCTGCACAATCAAGATGAGAATAGATTGCTGGTTCAAATCCCGTCAGCACCTTTTTGTTTTGTTTTCTAATATAAATTCTTCCCAGCTCATCTTTTTCATTTGACAACTTACACAAAAACAATTAACGTATTTATATAAGCATGCGGGTGCTATAGATTTTAGTATAAAAAGGGGAGGAGTGAGATAAAAAAGCTTTTTGTTGTAGTAATAATAGCCTTGTTATTACCAATTAGTCAGTTATGTATGGGCAGAACTTTTTCAGATGAACGTTTTAAAGAGAAAGGAATTGATGTAAATGCTGCTTGTTAACTTGCAATGTAGCATGTACTTTGAAGAGTTCTTAATGTTTGCCACCATTGATAGAGTTGCAAGAAGTTCACTACAATCCAGATATGCAAATTAGTATGAACAGACTCTAATTTTTGCCTTGTAAGCTCTAGCAATGCTTTTTGCGCAAATGAATCAATTATTTTATTATACAGTATTATCCATAAACCTGAGGTAAGAGATAAAATAGTATTAAACAACATAAATGTAAAAATCTTTTTCACTTCTTTTTTCTTCCGTTACTTTTTTCCCATATAATACGTATCCCTTCCAAAATTAAATCCGGCAAAATAATTTCTATTTCTTTTATTTCACTTGACACAATCCCTGCTAAACCACCAGTAGCAATTATATGCTTTACCTTCATTTCTTTCTTTATTCTTGTAATAAGTTCCTTTACAAGTCCTATATAACCAAAGTAAAGACCAGACTGTATGCATTCAACAGTGGTAGTACCTATTGATTTTAAAGGTTTCCTCATTTCTACTTGAGGAAGTTGTGCTGTTTTTAAACTAAGTGCCTGTGCCGAAATCGCTGGTCCTGGAGCTATCGCTCCACCCATATATATTCCTTTAAAATCTATACAATCAAAAGTTGTTGCCGTACCGAAGTCAATAACAATACATCCTCCTTCACAAATAGAATGAGCAGCAACAACAGCTGCAATTCTATCAGCGCCAACTTCCTTTTGATTTCCAGCAGCAAAAATAAGTCCACCACTATTTTTATAGCTTACAAAAAATGTTTTTTTGCCGAAATATTTTTTCACAAGCTCTTCAAAAACAGAACTTAATGACGGAACAACACTTGCGACTGCAACATCGCTTACTTTTTTTACATCAACCTCAAAATAAAAAAACATATCCATAAGCATTGTTGCATATTCATCAGAAGTCCGTTCTTTTATAGTTGACATTCTCCAAACTTTTAATGGTTTTGGTAAAACTTTCCCCTTTTTCATATCAAATAAACCAACTGTTATATTCGTATTCCCAATATCTAACGCTAAAAACATAATACCTCTTTGAGCATAAACATATAGTTCTTCTTAAAATTGCAAGAATAATACAAAGAAGGAACAATTTATTGTAGCAAAAAAATGATATAATCCAAAGGTAATGAAAAATAGAAATATTTCATCAATTGGCGAGTTTGAACTGATAGATATAATAAAAAATCAGTTTACAAATTCAAAAGACAATAAAAACATTGTTGTAGGCATTGGTGATGATAGTTTTTGTTTTAAGCCTGGCAAAAAGAATATCTGCATAACAAAAGATATGTTGATTGAAAATGTCCATTTTAAAAAAGAATGGACAAACCCTCAAGAACTTGGTGAAAAGTCCATTGAAGTAAATCTAAGCGATATAGCCGCAATGGGAAATGTGAACCCCAAATATGTGTTTATAGGCTTAGGACTTCCGCCAAAAACATCAGAAATATTTATTACAAATCTATATAAAGGTTTTAAAAAAGCCTGCAATAAATATAAAATAATAATAGCAGGTGGTGATACTGTAAGAGCTGATAAAATTACAATTTCTATTACAATTACCGGCACAAGCAGAGAAAAAGTAGTTAAAAGAAGTGGCGCTAATACTGATAATTTAATCGGTGTAACAAATACTTTCGGCGACGCTGGAGCAGGAGTTGCTCTTTTATACAAATACGGAATGAAACATAAATATAATAAAAATGAACGTTTTTTAATTGCAAAACAAAATAACCCTAAAGCAAAACTTAAAGAAGCGTGGAAGATATCAAAACATTTAACTTCTTTAACTGATGCTTCTGATGGATTATATATTTCCATTAATTTGCTTACAAAAGATTCAGGTAAAGGTGCAGAAATTTATATGGATAAAATTCCAATTTCACCAAACTTAAAAAAAGTTTTTAAAGAAGATAAAAAACAGTTGGACTTTGCATTGTTTGGTGCAGAAGACTATGAACTTGTTTTTACTGTACCTATTTCAAAAGCAAAAATTTTAAAAAAATTGCTGCCACAAATTTCTTATATAGGAAAAATAAATTCATCAAATAATGTAAAATATTTTTATAATGGCAAAGAACAGAGAATTAAATACTCAGGATATAAACATTTCTAAAAAAAATATTTTTATTACCAAAACTCCTCAAGAAACAAGGAATCTAGGTAAAAAATTTGCCTCTATGTTAAAGAGCGGCGACATTGTCTTTTTAAAAGGCGACTTAGGTAGTGGAAAAACAACTTTTACCCAAGGTGTTGTAAAAGCGTTTGGAAATAAAGGTTTTGCAAGAAGTTCAAGTTTTATACTTGTAAATGAATATAATGCTAACAACTTAAAACTATTTCATCTTGATTTATACAGACTCAAACCTTCAACTGTTTGGAATATAGGAATAGAAGAATATCTTTACAGCAAAAACATTTCACTTATTGAATGGGCTGACAGACTTGTAGGAGCTGAAAACGATAATCATTGGAATGTTGAAATTAACGATATAGGTTCAGAAAGAAAAATAAAAATAGAGAAGAAAAAATGAAAATTTTGGCTGTAGAAACTTCTGGTAAAACATTTAGTGCAGCTCTAAATGAAAATGGTAAAACTATTGCATCTTTTTATTATGATTACGGGCACATACATTCTGAAATGATTGTTCCTGCAGTTGAAAGATTATTAAAAGATACAGGAAATACTTTTAACACAATTGATAAATTTGCCGTATCAACGGGACCGGGAAGTTTTACTGGAATAAGAGTTGGTATAACTGCAATAAAAACATTTGCACAGGTATTAAACAAACCTGTTGCAGCTATTGATACTTTGTCAATTTTAGAAAAGTCTCTTATCGAAATAAAAGGAGTAAAAATAATTCCTGCTATAGATGCTCTAAGAGATGAAGTTTATGTTAAAAATAACTCAAGCAAAATTGGTATTACAATTAAAAATATCAATGATTTCACTAAAGATTTACGAAAACACAAAAACAAAGTCTTAATAATAGGAAATGCTGCAATATCTTATAAAGAAAAACTCTCTAAAGGGCTTGGCACATACAGTGTTTCCCTGCCCTATACCATGAATATGCCCAAAGCACAAATACTAGCAGAAATGGCTTATTATTCTATAAAAAGTACAGATTACAAAAAAATAGAACCTCTTTATATTCGCCGCTCTTGGGCAGAAGAAAATAAATAATTTTTTTAATTAAACTTTTTCAATCAATAAATATAAGTTTCATCAATACTATCAGTTTGCAAGAGTCTGTTTCTTTGTTTCTGCAGAAAGCATTGCAGCGCCAACAACACCAAGTTTATCAGTGTTTTTTGAGATTACAATTTTACATACTTCTAAAGCCGACTTAAATGCTCTTTTTTTTGTCTCATCTAACGCATAATCCATATAGTTTTTACTTGACAGAGTCATACCTCCACAAATTACAATTGTATCCGGATTTACAAAATTTATTATATCTGCAAGCAAAATTCCAAGATTTTTTCCCATCCTTTTACACAATTCCTTGGCAGCATCATCCCCGGACTGGGCAGCTTCAAATATTAATTTAGGCGTTATTTGCGAGTAATTTTTACCAGTAAGTTTATCTATTACCGGCGATTTATGTTTTTTTAAATAATTAACTGCATGTTTCGATAAATAATTTGCTCCTATGAGCGCTTCTACGCAACCTTTATTTCCGCAATTACACTTTGATCCATTAGGAAATATTGTAATATGTCCTATTTCTCCTGCTGTTCCACTTGAACCCCTGTAAAGTTCTTTATTAAAAATAAGTCCCCCTCCTACACCTGTTCCTAATGTGATACATATTAAATTTGTAGCTTCTCCTTTCGCATCTAGCCAAAATGCACCAATTGATGCAACATTTGCGTCATTATCAACTATAACTTTTTTCTTACTGCTTTTTTCTAGCATTTCCTTAAGCGGAACTTGCTTCCATTTTGGTAGGTTTGGTGAAAAACGCACAATCCCTTTTTCATAATCAATATCTCCTGCAATGCCTACCCCTATTTTCTCTACTTTGGAGTAATCTTTAAGTTTTGACGCTGCTTTCACTATTGTTTCTATCACTTCCTCAGGCTCTGCATCCTTGTTAGTATTAATGAATATATCTTCTTTTATCCCACCTCTAGAATTTACAATTGCTATCTTTGTACTTGTTCCTCCTATGTCCACTCCTAAATAACATAATCCTTCTTCTTTAATTCCTCTTCCATTCGCATCGAGCGCAAAGAAGAGAGAAAAACAAACCGCATACATTAAAATCTTCTTCATTTTTTTCTTCCCCCTTTATTTTTTTTCTTTTATCTCTTATCCATCAAATAACTCTCTTTAATATGTCCTTTATTTTTATAAATTTTCTTACTAATGTCAAATTTTAAGTAACAATTTAAACATTACATTTAATCTAAAAAAACATTTTTCTTTGACAAATAAATTTATGTGGCAACGTCATTAAAATTTTATAGCCTACTTAATTTAAACATCTTTAAATTTTAATATTATTTTAGTAATATTTGAAAATATGAAAAAGAAAATGCCGAAAGGACTTTACGCAGCAACTGCAGAAAATATTTCTAATGGAAGAGATAATATTCTTGTTGCCAAAGAAATGCTTGATGCAGGAATAAAAATATTGCAATATCGCGATAAAGATAAAACAAAACTTGAAAAATTAAAACAGTGCGAAATAATTAGAAATTTAGCTCTTAAATACGGCGTTTTTTTTATTGTAAATGACGATATAGATATAGCTCTTGCAGTACAAAGTGACGGTTTACACATAGGTCAAACCGATTTACCTATTGAGCAAGCAAGAAAAATTGTAGGACCAGATATGGTAATAAGCTTGTCAACACAATCGTATAAACAAGCTAATGAAGCTGTTTTTACGCGGAGCTGATTACATAGGCATAGGACCTATATTTACAACATCAACAAAAATAGATACAGCCAGACCATTAGGATTAGAATTTCTTGATTACTGTACAAAAAATATATCAATCTCAAAAACAGCCATAGGCGGAATAAAATTATCTAATATCGAACAAATCGTAAAATATAAACCTGACAATATTTGTATAATCTCAGAAATTACTACATCAGATTAACATAAAACTCACTATAAAAAAGATAACGAATATAGTACAATAAAGGTTGTAGTCTGTTTATGCTAATAGGTATAGACTCTAATCAAATCATCTCGGCGGGCTTTAATGCACGAATACCAATTACTTGAAATCATGGCAATAGGGTTTGCCCTTGCTCTTACGTTTGGTTTTATAACGCAAAAGTTAGGACTTTCTTCTATTGTTGGATATCTTTTAGCAGGTTTTTTGATAGGACCGTCTTCTCCTGGATTTGTTGCAAATTATGGTTTGGCTTTCCAACTTTCCGAAGCCGGCGTAATTCTTTTAATGTTTGGTGTGGGACTACATTTTAAAATGGACGACCTTTTAGCTGTTAAAGGTGTTGCTCTACCGGGAGCAATCATACAAAGTACTATTGCAACTGTATGCGGAACATTTGCAGGTATTGCATTAGGTCTAGACTTAAAATCAGCTCTAATACTCGGTTTTGGTCTGGCTGTAGCAAGCACTGTAGTACTTTTAAAAGTCTTAAATGACAATAATACTGTCAACACAATACACGGACACGTAGCTGTAGGATGGCTTGTTGTAGAAGATATTTTAACAGTATTAATACTTGTAGTTCTTCCCAATCTTTTAATAATATTATCTAATATCGGTACCACAGAAGGAAACATTGTAATGCTTAAAGCAATAGGAATTGCTTTAATTCGTCTTGCTCTATTGTGGATATTAGTTATGAATGGTGGAGGACGTGTTGTTCCATGGCTTCTATCAAAAGTTATAAAAACTCGTTCGCAGGAATTATTTACTCTTACAGTTTTAGTTATAGCCTTTGCTACAGCAATTCTTGCCGCTGTAGTGTTTCAAGCATCATTTGCTTTAGGTGCATTTTTAGGCGGTATGGTTGTAGGAAAAAGCAAGTTAAGTCATCAAGCAGGTGCAGATATTCTTCCGTTAAGAGATGCTTTTGCAGTTCTGTTTTTTCTTGCAGTTGGTATGCTTTTTGATTTAGAATTTATAGTCAAATATCCATTACTTATATGTACGTGCCTTGTCATTGTTTTATTTATTAAACCCTTAACTGCAATAATTACAGTTTCTGTCTTAGGATACTCTGTAAGAACCTCTCTTACAGTTGCTGCTGGTTTATCACAGGTTGGAGAGTTTTCATTCATATTGGCTCAGGAAGCCAAGCAGTTAGTCCTTGTTGGAGACATTGTTTACAATGCAATAGTCGTTTGCTCCATTGTATCAATAGCTCTAAACCCATCAATATTTAAAAAAGTTCCAACAATAGAAAATTTCTTACGTTCTAAAGAGAAATTGTGGAAAGTTCTAAATTTTGCAGCTGACAGAAAAGGAAATAAAAGAAACAAAAATAAAGAAATCGTAAAAAATTTGCTCCCAACAGAAGAATACCTTGCACAAAAAACAGCCATAGTTGTAGGCTACGGACCTACTGGTAAAAAAGTTACGCAAGTACTAATAGAACACGGTGTAAAACCAATTATTATTGAAATAAATATTGATACAGTTAACAGTTTGAGTGCACAGGGACAAGTTGTAGTTTATGGAGATTCAACAAAAAAATATATCTTACTTGCAGCAGGAATAAAAAATGCAAATTATTTAATTATTACTATTCCTTCTTTACATATAACATTAGAAACAGCTTCTACTGCTTCTGCTTTAAGTCCAAAAACACGCATACTTGTAAGGGCACGGTTTCTCGATAGTGAAGAACAATTAAAACATGCAGGCGTTTCAGGAATAGCTTTTGAAGAAAAGGAAGTTTCAAAAGCCTTAACTTCTTTATTGCTTGATGATCTAGAAGAACAAAGTTTACTTGCAACAGCTTCAGAACTTGTAGCACAATCAACTGACGAACAACCTGTTATTAAATGACGGTTCTGTTTTCACTAAAGTCTATTCACACTAAGTAGGACGAAAGAGCTGCTTAGAATTTTGAAGGAATTTTATCTATTTTGTGATATGCATATTGACACACTAAAACTGACAAAATTTACCAAAAAGCTGCC
>JAITPF010000049.1 GCA_031289585.1 Endomicrobium sp.
CTATTTAGCTTTCCCTTGATTTGCTACTGCATCCATCGCTTTTTTAACAGCTTCAATATCACCTAAATAGTAATTTTTAATAGGTTTTAAATTTTCATCAAGTTCATAAATAAGAGGCACTGCAGTAGGTATGTTTAAATTCACTATATCGCTATCACTTATACTGTCAAGATACTTTACTAAAGCTCTTAAGCTGTTACCGTGTGCTGCTATAATAATTTTTTTACCTGTTTTTATCTGCGGAACAATTTCTTTTTCCCAAAAAGGTACAACTCTTGCTACAGTATCTTTTAAACATTCAGTTAAAGGAATTTCGCTTTTTGAAAGTACTGAGTATCTTACATCTTTTCCAGGATACCTTTTGTCATTTTCATCTAAAGCCATCGGTTGAATATCGTAGCTTCTTCTCCAGATTTTCACCTGTTCCTCACCATATTTTGCAGCGGTTTCAGCTTTATTTAATCCCTGCAAAGCGCCGTAATGTCTTTCATTTAACTTCCAACTTTTAATTACAGGAATCCACAACAAATCCATTATATTAAGAACATTCCAAAGAGTTTTAACTGCTCTTTTAAGAACTGATGTATATGCTAAATCAAAAATAAAACCATCTTTTTTTAGCTGCTGTCCAGCTTTTAATGCTTCTTCATTGCCTTTTTCTGACAAATCAACATCCGACCAACCCGTAAATCTATTTTCCTTGTTCCAAACGCTCTCACCATGTCTGATTAAAACGATTTTATACATTTTCACTTCCTCCTAAAATTTCATTTTAAGCGTTTATTATAACTTAAATAAACTTTTGAAGCAATAATAATGCAAAGGTCGTCAGTTCAAGTTGCTAATGCGCTGTTTTACATCACTTTAAATCTTACTTAAACTAAAATAACGGACGCTTCAGTTCTTGCAATCTTCTGAAGCGTCTAACAAAACAAAAGAGAGTGCTGTTTTTCTTGAAAATTTAAAAATCATTGCCATTGCGAAAGGGAATGTTAAGTCTCTTGCTGAAAAATCATGGTTGTAAATTTAATATTATTGTTAGTCCTCGTCTATACTTTACGATGATAATTTGACAGTAGGGGGTTAATTTAGTACTCTATTTCAAAATTAAGTATTGGGCAGTTAGCTCAGCTGGAAGAGCATTTCCCTTACAAGGAAGAGGTCGCAGGTTCAAGTCCTGCACTGCCCACCATAAGATTGATAGTTCAATACGAGGGCAGAAAATGAAATTCTTGCGATCTGTTTTGACTCTTTCAACAATCTTTTCTATTCCGTTTTGTTCATACGCCAAAACTGCTGTTAATACAGCAGCTTTCCAAAGAAATACAAAATATCTTAAAGCATCCATTTGCGCAGCACAAAAACACAATTCAAAAATGAAGTGCAATAAACCGCCAAAACCTTTCTATATTGATGATATAGGTACGCAACAGTGGATTGGCTATGCAAAATGTGGTGAATTCCAAAATTTGGGAACACCAGATTATAAATACATTATAAAAGATCTACAAAGTTTAAAAAATGCTTCAGGAACAGGAATATATCCGAATAATCGAAGTGTTTATGAAGAAAAAGGTTATTCTGATTATGTTGCTGCAAAGAAACTTAAAGGTGACAAATGGGATTACGTAAATTCAGAGGATTATCAAGCAAATTTTTATAAATGGGCGACAGTGAGCGAAGAACCTGGCGTAAAACTTTATTATACAGCTTATGCTTTGGATAAAGCTGGTAATTATAAATATGCTATAAAGGCATATTATGCCTGTTTAGTATTTTTTCCAAAATCCGTTGGTTATACGCAATTGAAAACACCATGGTATGTAGCACCGGCGTGTATAGATAGAATTAAATATCTCACCAAAGAACATCCAGAACTCGGAGTAAAACTTGATAGTGCTTCGATAATAATTAAAAATAAATTTGACAACAATAAGAATAACGATAAATTTTATATTAATCCTGGCAAACTTATTCCTGCTAGAGCAAAAGATTTTGAAAGAAAATATATCGATTTGTCAAAAGTTGGAGTTAAAAAAGTTACAGGTACTGGAAAAGTAAAATTAATACAGTATAACAACAATAATTTTCAGTTAATTGTTGACGATAAACCTTATGTAGTAAGAGCAATATGCTATTCCCCAAACAAAGTAGGCTTAAGTCCAGACGATGGAACCCTTGATGTAAGCAGAGATTGGTCGGTAGCAGATTATAATAATAACGGAATAATAGACGGTCCGTACGAAGCATGGGTTGATGCTAACAGAAATAACAGACAAGATTCTAATGGGAAGCCTGTTGGGGATTTTGCTTTGATGAAAGAAATGGGTATAAATACTTTAAGGCTTTATCATTATTCTGGAATTAATAAACAACTATTGAAAGATGGGTATGATAATTACGGTTTTATGTATATGATAGGAAACTTCTTAGGAATGTACGGTGTGGATTCAGGTGCAGAATGGTTTTCAGGTACGGATTATACAGATCCTAAGCAAAAAGAAAATATGATAAATAGCGTTAGAAAAATGGTTGAGGAATATAAAAATGAGCCTTACGTATTGATGTGGGTTTTGGGGAATGAAAACAATTATGGAACTGTAGCTGGCGTTGAAGATAAGTCTGTAGGGACAAGCAACCAAGCTCAAAAACAACCAGATGCATACTATAAATTTGTAAATGATTGTGCCAAATTAATTAAATCTTTGGATCCGCAACAGCGTCCAGTTGCAATTTGTAACGGCGATGTTTATTTGTTGAATTATTGCGCAAAAAATGCGCCAGATTTAGATATTTATGGTGCAAATGCCTACAGAGGGGAACATGGTTTTGGCTTATTATGGCAAGACGTAATGAATGAGTATGGAAAACCAGTTGTTATAACAGAGTATGGGTGTCCAGCTTATGCTGAAGGCTGGTCTGTAGCAAATATAGAGGTTGGTCAAGCTAAATATCACAAAGGTTGCTGGAATGATATTGAGGATAATTTGGCGGGCGTTGATGGTGGTGTTGGCAATGCTCTTGGAGGAGTAATTTTTGAATGGACTGATGAATGGTGGAAAAGTGGTTCATCTCCAGAATTTCATACTGAAGCTCCGCAGTGGAATGGTCCGTTTTTAGATGGTAAAGCGTATGAGGAATGGTTTGGAATATGTAGTCTTGGTGATGGCAAGGACAGTCCTTTTAAAAGACAGTTAAGATCTGTTTTTTTTATGTATAAAACATTGTGGGATAAATATAAAAATTAAAGGTCACGATTTTTTTTGTGGCAACTTTGTTGTTTTTAAGGCAAAAAACTCGCACTCGCAATTGACTACGGATCTCTGGTGTTGTCATTGCGCACTGCCAAAGGCAGCGAGGGTAGGGACAAAGTCCCGACAAAGCAATCTGTGTTGTTAAGGAAATATCGCTCGCAATGACGGATAGGAGTAAAAGGAAAGATTGCCGCGCTAACTTCGTTAGTTCGCAATGACGGATAAAGAAAGATTGCCGCGCCTACTTCGTAGGCTCGCAATGACGGACAAAACATCGTTGTCATTGCGAGGAGGGGCAGAGCCCAACGAAGCAATCTGTGTTGTTGAAAGAACAAGATTGCCACGTTGCTTCGCAACTCGCAATGACGGACAAATTGGAAACAGACATCTGGGATAAAGTGATGAGATTTTGGCCGACTTCCAATTATTTAGCGTTACTTCTTACTACAATTCTTTTCTTGTGTGTAGCGGGTGTATATGCAGATATATTTAACCCGTATGTACGTTACAATAGAATTGATACAGATAAAATGGAAATAGACACAGTCCAATTTGAAGGTGAGTTGGACTGTGATTTTATTTTCCACAAACTTAGTGACAATTGGGCAGTCAAGCCCGATCCTATGGGCATAAATAAAGTTTTCAATTATATGCCCTCATCAAAACATGAAAATAAATGGAATGATCTTTATGCGCAGAAATTTTTGTTTAATGTGGCAATAAAGCCTTTTGATTGGTTTTTTGCAGAATTTGGATTTGAAATAAGGGGCGATTATGCTGACAGATATTGGGTCCCTGTAAATGAAGAACATAGATTAAAAAACAATGACAAGAGATTTGATTGGAACAATGCAAAGATAGGAGTAGTTAAAGATTGGGGAAGTTTAACTTATTACAGAAGTTATGCACATCAGAGTTGGAAATATGAAGGTGATATGTTTGAAATGTTTCCTGCTGAAGATCTTCCTGATAATTTGTTACGTTATTCAGGACATCATGCCCCGGAATATTTTCAGTTAAAAACTTCAGAGGTGTTTGGCGATTTGGATGTAATTTATGGAATAGAAGCACTGGAAAACTATAAAAATGGAATATACGTAAAATATAAAAATATTTTTGGAAGCAACATCAATTTCTTTTACTCAGACCACATAATTCCTTTCGGTGTTGATGATGAAAGAATGAAAAACTTTCAACTTAATACTGATTTTGACATCTTAGAAAACAACTTACAAATAGGTGTATTGTACAGACCTTTTAGACTTAAGCAAACATATCAATACGTTGATGATGTTGGAGTTGGCAACGGGTTAGATGGTTCGAGATACAATGTGAAAATTGGAACTACAAATGAAGTTGATGCATTGGGCGGTTCTGCAAAACTTAATGCGTCTTGGGTGCCCGGTATTGATACATTAGTATTGGATTATGAGTATAGAGGTCTTGTTGCTGGCAATAGACAAAAAATGAAAGCGTCTGTTGAAAGACAAATAGCAAAAACATTTAATGCCTGTTTTGGTTATTGTTATCAGAAACCTTTATTGAAAGCAATGCCTACTATTTATTCTGGTACTAACGGAGATGGGAAAGGTCCTTTGTCAATGAGTGGGCGCAGTTGTGAAAGTCCTTTCTGGGTTTGGTGGAGAAATCCGGTAACAGGATTTGATAACAGAGAAACAAGCGAAATTTCTCTTGTGTTTACTTATGATCCTACTCCTGAAACTTGGTTTTATAGATTCGAACCTAATAATCCTGCAGAGTATAATTTAAATCCCAAAGAAGATGCGCCGTTTTCTTTTGCAGCAAAATTCAGTTATGCAAAATATTACGGAACTCTTGATAGACAAGTACATTGGGATTACAAAGGAGATATTACGTGGGAACCTATTGGAATGAACGGAACAGCAGCTACTGACAAATATGTAGGATCAACATATCTTTTAGCACAGTTTGTTAAGAATAACACAAAAATACTATACGATGTGGAAATAGGTGAAGATGTTGCAACGCTTGCTTATGCGTATAGTAATAGAGAATCTTTTCTTTCTCCCATAGTAGGTTATTTCAAAACAAGTTTAACTATCAATGCAAAACCATATCTTTTTAAAACTGCCTATCTTAAAAACTACTGGGGTCCTGAGTATTGGCACAGACAGTTTGGTCTGGGTTATGACGATTTATATTTAGTTCATATAAGTAGAGATCTAGGCGGGATGTTTAATATAGGTGTTGAGTATGTCTGCGCAAGAAAAACAGATTCTAAAATTTTAGATACGATAAAAGACATAGACACTAAAACAAATGAAATGGGATCTTTTGATGAAATAAGGATATTTTTTAAAGTATTTTTTGGAAGTATATTTAAATTTGGAGAAGAGAAAAAAAATTCTAAAGAGAAAGATACTACAGTTCCTGATGTGTCTGTGAAGTTGAGCGATGTTGTTGTTTTCCCTGATAAAAAACAAATATTAACAATTGAGCCGTATGCCTGGGATAATTCTGGTATTGCCAATTGGAATGTTTATATAAAAGATTCTTCAGGAGTGGTTGTTAAAACGTATTTGGGACAAGCAGAACCTAAAGAACAATTAGAATGGGATGGAGGAAATGAAAACAATGGCAAAATATCGCCAGTAGGAATGTATAGTGTTACTATTGAAGCTTATGATAATTATGGAAATTATGCGGTTTCAGAACCTAAAGACATAAGAGTTATGATAACGCCTAAAACAGAAGATGCAAAGATAAAAGAAACTGAGAGAGGGTTAGAGATAGCGTTAAATTCAGAGGTTTTGTTTGATATTGCCAAAAGTACATTAAAAGTATCTGCACTAAAAACATTGAAAATGATAGTGCAACTGCTTCAGGTTTATATAGATAATAGTATATTAATTGAAGGATATACTGACTCGCAAGGCAAAGAATTCTATAATCAGAAATTGTCTGAAAGGCGTGCTGATTCTGTTAAAAGATGTTTAGTAAGTAACGGAGTTTCACAACAGAGAATTAAAACAGTTGGATATGGGCAATTAAAACCTATAGCGACAAATAATACCGCAGCAGGAAGAAAACAAAACAGAAGAGTTGAAATTATTATATTAAAACAGAAAGATAATTCTACGACTAATGAAAATGTTAACACGGATAAAAAGGAACAATAAAATGAAGAAAATAAAAAAAAGCAGTTTTGTTTTTACTTTGATTTTTGGTTTTATTTTAAACTCTGCTGTTTTACTGTTTGCAGTACAAAAAACGGAAGTAAAAAAAGAAACAGTTGTACAAACAAAAGTAGAATCAAATAAAGAAAAAATTAGTACAGAAAAAGCAGCAGTTCAAGTTAAAGCGGAAAAAGAAAAAGCAGCATCGCAAGTTAAAGCGGATAAAGAAAAGGTAGTAGCAGAGAAGGCAGAGAGAGCCACAGCTGAAGCAAAAGCAAAACAAGATGCAGTAGCACAAGCGGAAGCAGAAAAGCAAGAAATTATAAAGCCCTTTTACGTTTATTCAAATATAGGATCTAATTTAAATCATTATATTCCAAGTGGTTATATGGGAGATACTGAGGATTTAAAAATAAAACGAATAAGTGGTAATAATTCATCGTCAGGTAATGGAGGTTATTTAGAATTGACATATACTCAAAAATCAGATGGCGGCAAAGGTTGGGCAGGTGTTTATTGGCTAGAACCTGTCGATAATTGGGGTACTAGTTCTGGAGGATATAACTTAAAAGGATTTAATAGTCTTACTTTTTTGGCGAAAGGATTGACTGGTAATGAGGTTATATCTGAAGTTAAGATTGGCGGAATTAAAGGTAAATATTCTGATTCTACTTCCGGGAGTTTAAAGAATGTCAGACTTACAAAAGATTGGCAGCTTTATACGATGGATTTAAGAGGCAAAAAAATGTCTCGTATAGCAGGTGGTTTCTGTGTTGTTTTTGACAAATATAATAATCCTAATGGATGTACTATTTATTTAAATGAAATAAAGTACGAAATACAAAAATGAAAATAATAAACTTAATTACATTTTCGTTATTTCTTATTATGTCAGGATGTGGAAAGAATCCTGTTAAGAATTTAATATTTCCTTATATAAATGATTCTAAAACTTGGGGCAATGAGTGGATTTTATATGGAGGTGTTGACGGACTATTTGGTGAGGATGTTAGAACGAAAAGCTGGAATCCTATCTGGCCGTTTACAGACTATTGGGATAAACATCCTGATGAATGGAGTTTTGATAATACTTCAGAGCATCATACAGGTAGAACAAGCATTCTTATGAAATGGAATGGAGATCGAAGCAAATCTTATGATCCTCAAACATTTGGACAGGAAGTTAATTATGTCGGTTTTTTATTGCAATCTGAAGATCCTACTACAGGCATAGATATTAGTTCAGGTGAATATAACTATTTAAAATTTTGGATAAAAGGCAATTTGACTAGCGGCGTTATATTGGAAGTTAAAACAGATGCTTCTCCTGGTTCAATACTAAAAATACCTATATTAAATAACCAATGGACGGAATATAAAATAATGCTTACTAAGAGGACAGATATTATAAGTATGGCATCATTTTCTTTAAGCAGTGTGTTACAAAACAATGGCGGCGAGGTATATATAGATGATGTAAGGTACACAAAATGAAAAATATAATTGTTTTTATTTTGATAATAATTTTGTTACTAGGTATAAATTCTTATGCTAGTGTTTTTACTATTGATGTATCTGAAAATACTTCAGACTATAGTGCTTTACGTTCAGCACTTATTCCGGGGTGGGGACAAGCTTATAATAAACAACCTATCAAAGCATGGATAATATTTGGTTTATTTGCAGCTTCTGTCGGTGGATCTTTGTATTTTAATAACGAAGCTTCGAAAAAATATGATAAATACAAAGATTTAGGATTGATAGACAGTAATTATTATGACGATTATAAGAGAGATGTTAATATATCTAATATATGTATAACCCCAGCTGTATTATTTTGGCTTTACGGTATAATTGACGCTTATTTTACATCAAAAAGTATATCTGGCTCAAAGAGTGTTTCATCTTTCAATGTTTCTTACAATCCTGAAAAGAATAGATTAGGTATGAATTATAAATACAGGATTTAAATTATGAAAAAACTTATCTTGTTATCTGTAATGTTTTTATTATGTAGTTTTTCTATTATTTCCTGTGGACAGTTGAAAAAATTGATTGCTAATAAATTATCTGTATCAATTGAACCTAGCGAAGTGGAGTATATGTCTAATGGTTCTGTGCAAACATTTGAATCAATAGTTAAAAATGCGCGCGGTGAAAAAATGGATGTTGATGTATTGTGGAACTTTACCCCAAGCAGCTTAGGCACACTTTCTACTAGTTCTGGCAAAACAGTTGTTTTTACTGCAGATCCTGTAAGTAAAGGAAGCGGTACGTTATTTGCAGAGTATAGCGGTGTTAAAAGATCTATAAGTATTGAGATTTCTAATGCAATGTTACTTTACAGAAATGGTAAAGTGGGTAATAATATTGATGTTGATAATTTAAATACGTATAGTGGTGGTCCCGGTGGTGCAGGCCGTATGCACTTTGATACGGTAGATGATAATGGTACTTGTTGGCAGTTTAGTATTACAATGGGATCGGGGCAATATGGTGGTTTTTATATGCAGTTTCTAAATGCATTAGATTTAAGCAGTTACAAATATTTAAAGTATTCGGCTAAAGTTGTATATTCTGATTCTGGTACTGGTAACAGTGTAAATTTAAATATTATTATTAATGATGAAGCTGGTAATGCAATTGCTCAAACAATAAATGGGGGTTGGAATGATTATGAGATTGACTTAAATGGTACTGGTATATCACTGACAAATGTGCTCAAACCTTTTAATATTTATTTTGTTGCTGATTTTACTGGTGAAGGCACTTACACAATAAGAATAAATAATATACGTTTTGAAAGAGATTAAATGGCGACCAAGAGTAGAAGGGAAGATTGCCACGATTGCTTCGCAACCCTCGCTGCCTTCGGCAGTGCGCAATGAAGATGAAGTTTTAGTGTTGTCATTGCGAGGAGGGACAGAGTCCCGACGAAGCAATCTATGCAGTTAATAAAGGAAAGATTGCCACAGCCCTTCGGGCTTCGCAATGACGACACTACTTGTGACGATTCGCAATGACGGGCGACGGGCAAGAGTAAAAAGAAAGATTGCCGCGCCTATTTCGTAGGCTCGCAATGACGGATAGAAGATTGCCACAGTTCTTCGGACTTCGCAATGACAGACTGACGGACCTTTTAAACTGGGTCGACGATGACACATTACTTATCTGGGGGGATTGTGAATAGATTGGTTAACGAGAAAGAGAAATTAAAGCTATTGTTGACAGCAACTGTGTTATGGGTTAAGCAGTTTAACGCAACAAAAATATTGGTTCTTTTTATTGTTAACTGTTTCCTACTTTCATTTGTATATGGACAAGCGGTAGCTCTTGTTGCCGAGAACATAAGGTCGACGGAACAATTCAAACAGATATTTTCAGATTTCACGCTGCCATATTCTTATGGAAAAATAACATCCTCTAATTTTACAGGTAGTGATACAGTAATAATAAACATACAAGATCTACATTTACATCCCCAAGTGCAAAAAAATATAGGCAATATAATACAAACATTTGATAAAGAATATGGTGTCAAAAATGTATATCTAGAAGGAGCTTATGGGCAAGTCGATACATCGTGGTTAGCAAATATAAACAATAAAAAAACAAAAGAAGAGACAATAAACACAATATTTGAAACTGGAATATTGACAGGAGCAGAATACTATTCAGCAATTTCAAACCGGACAGAGTTAATAAAAGGGCTAGAAAATAAAGAACCCTATCTACAAAATCTAAAACGATTCGGGGATATATTGTATTTCCAAAATGAAGTATCAACAATCCTAGCGAGTATGGATGAAAATATTAAGTACCTTAAATCCATGTACTTTAACCATAAACAGCATAAAATTGAAGAACTTGTAAAAAATTATACTTTAGAAAAGATTGATGCAAATAAATATTTCATTTTAATGTCAAAATATACTGATACTCTTGGTATAGATATAAACAATTATGAAAATATAGCGATGTACATAGATCTTTTAAATGAAAGTAAAAAAATAGATTATAATCGTGCCACTAAAGAACTTCAGATATTTATAATGAAACTCAGAGAACTTCTTCCTTACGCAGCGTATGAAATGATAGTTAAAGCTACATCAAATTTCGGTGATATTGATAAGCTCTATACGTATCTTTTGAGGCTTTCTAGAGAAAACAATATTGATTTATCTGTAAACTTTCCAGAATTAAATAAATTTTTCGGTTATATAGAACTAAGTCAAAAAATAAACCCACTAGAAATGATAAAAGAAGAAGGAAGACTGATAAATGAGATAAACACAGCATTTTCTACGGATCAAGGTGAAAGGGATGTAGTATTTTTGTCTGGATTTAGCAAATATTTGAAAGATTATCTGTCAAGCAAAATAACGTCTGATGATTATAAGTACTATAAAGCAAATGTCAAAAAATTTAAAAAGCTGTGGGTAAAATACATTGATAACAAAAAACTAGCAATGCTTAAGTCTTATGAGGCAACAGCAGACAAATTCTATGATATCAACGTTGATAGAAATCAATATTTTATAGATAATATAGACAGTATAAAAAATACAGGCAAAATAGAAGTTAATTATAAAGATAATCTATCAGAAACAGAAAAAGTAATAAAATCGTTAAGGCAGGCAAAGAATGTTTCAGTAGTAGTTACGGGCGGATTCCATACAGGAAGCGTATCAGAATTGTTGGAAAAACAAGGAATATCGTACATAGTAATAACGCCAAATGTAAGTGGGGGAGTAGAGATAGCGCAAGAAGCATATTATGCGTTAGCAAAAGAGCAAAGCAAGATATTGTTTCAAACATTAGCAGCGTTAAATATTTCGCAGTTAAAGCCTGGGCAGCAAATATTAGAAATTTCAGAGATATTAGCAAAAAGAGGATGTACGATAGAAAAACTAAATGAATATTTGCATGAAATTTTAAAAGAAGGGGTCACAGCTGTAATTTCAGGAGACATTAAAGATTTAAGTAGTGTTAAACTTAGTATTACTGAAGACGGTAAGGCTGCAGAGTATTCATATACTGACGCAGCGTTTGTAAAAACAACACAAGAAGCTCCAGCGGTAGAAACAGTTTCGTCAGAAAAATCGGTTAGAAGTGCGGTAAAGACAGCGATAGCTTCATTTAGCGTAGCAGCAGCTTTAATCACGTCTATAATAATATCTCTTATCTTTGGCGGACCAATATTTGGACCTGTCATTGCAGTAATTTTTAGTCTTTTGTCTGCATATCTAATAGGGCTTGGCGCGTATGAGTCATACCAAGCAAATTTGATGGCAAAAGCTGATTTAAGTAGTAGCGATGTTTCTGAAGGAATATCTGATGTCGATACGTTTAAAAAAATGATTGGAGCATTGCCTGAAGATGCTGGAAGACAATTTACAGCATTGGCTTTAGGCATACCGTTGGAAGAAGTTGACGCTATACTAGCAAAAGAAAATGAAAAAGAATTAGCGCGTCTCATTTCAGAAAGAAAAATTATGTCTGAAGAAGGTGTTGTTGCAATGTCATCGCATACAGGTGCGATAAAAATTAATTATTCATTAATAAGGGCAAAGTTTTTTGACGAATCTGGACACAATATTAAAAGTCAGAAATTATTAGAAGTATGGGTGCGCCACGAGTTAAGACACCAATATTTTTCTAGCGCATCAAATAAAATAGCTAATTGGATACATCGTCGTGCTCCTTTGTTGGAAGAATTATTAGTTTCATTTGTCGATTTGTTTAGCTGGATAATTATAACGGTACAAAATTGGTTTGCTAAAGGTATAAGGACAGTAACAGCAAAACAACAAAAGGCAAGCCTTGATTTGGCAAAAAAAGATATAGAAGCAGCTTTTAGAGAAGTACAAGTTAGCAGATATAGAGAGGTTGGTCGTTATGGAGAACAGACAAATAAACAAATAGAAGCTGCATTGAAAGTGGCAGAACTTGATAAAGTAGTAGAACTGGGGACTGGCGGCGGGAAGTCTGACATGGGTCAGCTTGCTATGGCAATGATACTTATAAATGAAGCCATAAGTGGAAGGAATGCAGGAATCCTATATTCATCAGCGAGAGAAAATTTAAATGTAAGGGATTTAGTAGAACTATCAAAATTCTTAAATAATCCTGAAATATTTAGAGTTTTAAAAGATTACGGTGTACAAACACAAATAATAAATGGCAGAGAAATTATAGTAGTTGGACATATATTGCCAGGTACAGAAAATGCTGTTTTATATGACGGTGATGGTGAAGAAATTACATCTTTTACAGATGTAGATGGAAAAGAAGTTAAGGTAACAAAAACGTGGTTGTACAAAAACGGATTGGTTGTAGGAGCTGATAAGAGTACATTGGTATGGGATTACGAAGAGGCGATGTTTGCGCCAAAAAATTTTGGGCAGACAGCAATGCAAAGAATAGGCGTGTTTGACGAAGCACATACGCTTTTAAACGATTTAAGGCAGAAGTTTATACAGTCTTCAGGGCAGATAAAAAAGGCAGGGCAGGTAGCGCTGCAAAAAATAGCAGATAACTACGTAAATACGCTTATAGAAGATACTGACTATATAATAGAGCAACAAAACGCAACATTGACACAAGAAGGAAGAAGAAAAGTAGAAAGCGATTTTACTCAAGAAGGTTTGAATATTAGCCAACAAGAATGGGCGCAGTTTTCCGGGTTTACAGCCGACGAATGGTCTCAATGCGTAACTTGGGCATTAACAGCAAGACAATATAGAGCAGGGAAAGAATACACGCTAAATAATAGAGTAGGAAAAGTTTTTGAAGTTAAAAGTGCAAGCGGCAGCAAACAGGCAACGATAGTAATAGAAGCGTTAAAAGAAAAAAGAGACAAAAAAACAGATTTAACTGCAATTATTACAACTCCAGCGGGAACTTATTCTATAGAACTTAAAGACGTTGTTTTTGATGATTTCACTACAGGCGAGTTGCTGAAAGCAGCAATTGCAAATGTACAGTCTGAATTTACTGATTCTGCATTTGGCAAACCACTTGAAAGAAATTATGTTGATATAATTGGGCAGGAAACAGGTGAAGTAAGTGCATCATCAAGATGGGCAGGGCTTCATACAGCAATAGAAATTCATTTGGAAAATACAAATCGAGCAAATTTCCAAGGAATGTACAGCCAAGATACAAGAATTAGCAGTAAGTATTCTCTTATAGATTGGATGAATACGCTTGTTGGTGTTGCTGGATACACTGGCACAATGCCAGGACATTTTTTTAATAGAACTTTATCAAAAGTATTTAAAGGTGGGCTATCTAGAGTAGAATCTGGAGCTGTAGCAAAACCGTCTATAGCAAGAGCCAAACTTTTTGAAAGTAATGACGCTCGTATGACTGCTGTTATTAGCGATATTTTTGATACAAGGGCAGCGCTTGAAGAAACAAAAGGAAGAAATCCATCAATAAATTCCAACGGATTAGCAGTTTTTAGCTCAATTTCCGAACTTAAGAAAGCGGAAGGTTTTATAAAAGGACATGCTACAAGAGCTGGCGTAGATCCTGATCTTATAATAACTATAGACGGCGAACGCGATACTTTTGAAGATATTACAAGAAAAATAAACGATATAAAGAGAGCTAAAAACAATGACTCTTTAACGGGATTTATAATATTAGCGACAAATATTGTTTCTATAGGAGTAGATGCGCCGTTATCGTACGTGTTCAATGCAATGGCAGAAAAACAAGATGTGGCGGCACGTAAGCAGCTTAGAGATAGAGCAGGTCGTAGTGGCAATCAAGGATTTACAAGGGAATATTACAGTATAGAAGAAATAGCTGAAACTGACCAAACTAGGGACTTAATTGCAAAGTTAAAAAGATCTTATTCAAAAACGTCGGAAGATAGACTTATTGATCAGGGTAATTTAGATCTTAAACGCGCAGATGAGTTACAAGAAGACGAAGCCGTAGAATATAAAAGGATAGGAGAAACTTATAAAACTATATTTGAAGGATTGTTGGCGAAAAAAGATACTGCAGAAATATTTCTCTCTAATAGTGGACACAGGACAATAGATGCTATAACTGCTATGCAAGAAGAATCTATAATTGAATCAGCCGAAAGAACAGTAAATGAAGCATCAAGAGAATCTGAAATACTTGAACAATTTGCAGCACAGGCAAGAATGTTTGCACAAGGATCATCTGCGTGGCAGAGAGAATATTTTGGCAAAATATTGCAAGAAGAAGATTATCGTCAAATAGGGTTTAATCTTGGTTTTGATTACGATACAGCTGTAGCAAAAGGTATGGAGCAAGTAGAATATGTAAGAAAACTAACGTATGACAGGATAATAGCGATAAAAGATTTGTATTTATCTGCTGAAGAAGAAATTAATGCGCAAATAGACGCAAAATTTGCAAGTTCAGTAACATCTTTTCTGTATGGTGCGGTGGAAATTACAGCAGGAACTGAAAAAATTGCATCAAAATATAAACTTTTTTACGGTGCGGCTTCAAAGGTAGCGGCAAACGCGATAAAAGAAAATCTTCTTAAACCTGCCGCAACCCTTCAAGGTAGCGAGATAGAAGAGTCTAAAACTGGGTCTATCTCTCAAGAGACAGTGGAAGAACCAAATAAACATGTACAACTATTATTAAAAAATGTATCTAAAGCAAACAACAGAAATTCTATATTAAGAGGTTTTAATAAAATAGTTTCAGTCCTTATGCGGTTTTTGGGCAAGATTATTCCTATAGGCATTCCTATTCTTGTTGGCGGCGGATTGTTAGGTTTAGTACTTACAATGTTGCTTGCGCCTGGCGCCGCTCCAATATTAATAGCTATTGCCGGATTCTTAGCAAAAATAGCAATACCGATAGCAGGGTTTGGTGGAGTGATAGGAGCATTGCCTATATGGGGTATTGTTCTTATAGTTGTAGCTTTAGTTGCTGTTTTAGTTTTATTGAATGGATTTGTAAAGAAAATTACAGCAGCAATTTCAGAAAGAGATAATGAAAATATAGAAGAATATTCTGCATCAGGAAAAGGTTTTATAGCAGCAGGTTCTGCGAATATAAATAAAACTTTAGCAATGCTTGCAAAGTCTGGTATATATACAAGTTTTGTGGCAATAGTTGCAGGTTTTTTGATACCAGGTCTTGGCATAGCGTTTATAGCAACTGGCATATTGCTTGCCATAGTCGGTATAGCAGCAGCGCTACTTTTAATGGCTAAAAATTTGAAAGTATTAAGGAATAAAAAAGTAGCTGCTGATACGTCAAAGGATAATATAGGTAAAAATATAGCGACAGGTCTTATGATGGGTGCTGGTGGTATAATTCCTATATTCTTAATGCATTTTAGTGTCATTTCTTTTTTCATAGCGTTGGCTATTATTGCAGTATTGTTTCTCGTAAGATATGTAAGCGATAAAATAACAGGAAATCAATCAACTTTATTCCAACTAAAAACATTTGCTTGGGTTGGCGGATCTTTAGTTGTTGGCGGTGGTATAGTAGCTGCGCTAGCAACTGGCGTTATAACAATTGGAGCTTCTATAGTCAGTATAATTTCAGGCGGACTATTGCTTGCGCTTGCCATTTTGGCAGTAGTAGCAGTTGGGCTTTATATTTACAACAAAAATAAAGCAGACAGAAGCACTGTACAAGAGTATGTAAAAGCAACTCAAGAACCAAGTTTGTCTGATAAATATCCTGTGCTTAAAACTGTTAAAAATGTTTTTTTAGGACTTACTGCTACTGCAATTCCGTTGATATTTTCAGTATTAATGCTTTATATTAGCGGATTTTTCTCGTTAGCATTAGTGCCGATGCTGATAGCTGTTGGAATTGGTTTAGCAGTGGCTGCCGCTATTCTTTTTGGACTAAGAAGAGAAAAAACAAAACAGTTCGCAATGGCTGCTATAGAAGCTGCTGGCGTTGTTATGGTGGTAATGAATAGAATTGGCAGTTTGTCACAAGCAATGCCTGTAGCAGCGGCTACAACACAGGCTTCACAGGACAGTCAACAGCAAGAGCCTTCGGCTGCTTCTCCTATGTCTGTAGCAGTGCCGCTTGCAGTAGATGCTGCAATGGCTTCTCCGATGCTTCAAGCTGTACCGGCTTCTTTTAGAACAGCAAGTATGCTTTCAGGAAGTGTGGTGCAATCGTCGGATGATATAATAATAGATAGGTATATACAATTGTTAGAAAGTTATGGATATACAGTAACATTAAATACAGATATAAATGGTAATCAGTATTTAGCGATAGAAATCAATGGTAGTATTCATAGAATATATTTGTATAAAGAAGATGGAACATTGATATCGCAGGATGAATTTGACTCAGCAGTAAAAAGCATGCAACTAGCAGTGTTAAAAGCAAGTAACGATATTACAAAGAATGCAATAGATCAGTATGATGAAAAAGGAAATTTATACTGGGAAATTAATGGCTATAAAATATATCCATTTGATAAAGATGGAAATTTGATTACTGCTGATAAATTAGCAAAGGCAATACAATATGCACCGATATTCAATTCATTTAAATCCTTTTTAGTAGGACAAGGTGTAGTTTTAGATGACGTGGCAATATCGGCAATATTGTTTGACAGTAGCGGAAATCTGCGTTCCAATATAGAGTGGGATGGTAGTAAAATAAACAATGCAGAAACATTGTTGAAGAACTATCAGATATTTCAATCATTTAAACAATATTTAACAGATCATAATATAAATCTTTCCGATGAAGAAATAGGATTGATATTGTTTAATAAAAACGGTTTACGCAATACTGTGAAATTAGATGCAAACAATCAAGTAACAAATGCAGGAGAATTATTAAATAATTACAGGGCTTTAAATGCTGTACTTGATGTGTTGAAAGCAGCAGGATATGAAGTATCACTTAAGTACGAGGGTGATGATGATGTGCCTGTGCTTACAATAACTAAATATGGGTTAACGTTGGATGTATATCCGTTTGACGACAAAGGCAACTTTACATTTGATATTACAAAAATAGAAAAGATATTTAGTGCATATAAAGAATTGACAGATAACGGATATAAAGTAGAAGTAAAGTATGATGGAAAAGGTTATATATATTTTGAAGTAACATTGCATGGAGCAACACTAACAATATATCCGTTTGACGACAAAGGCAACTTTACATACAGTATTGAAAATGTAAGAGATGTTTTTAATGCGCGTGTAGATGCTGGATATCAAATTTTTTGGCTGCTAGTTGCAACTTTTGGTTTGTTTATAATTATTTATCCAATTTATAAACTTATAGAGTGGTTGAGAAAATCAAAAGAAAAGAAAAAAGTTAGTGTAGGAAATGCTGATGACATAGCAAGTATTATACGTGAGACTGTATATGATTATTATACTGTTCTCGAGGGGGGTAGGTTAGAAGATGTAGTACGATATGAAGGATTTGTTCGAGACATCGCACAAAAAATTCAATTATTTCGTATATTAAATCCGCAAATAGCAATTAGTGAAGATGTTTTGAAGATGTTCGGTGTTAGAGCAGATTTGGCTGATAAGTTAGCAGAAATTATAGCTAAAACTGAAATGTCGCCTCAGGAAGTACAAGCTTACAAATTTGATTTACTAAGAGGTAGAATTAAAAATGGTGACCCCCAACAGGATATAATAAACAGCCTAATTTCAAGTGGTTATCCTAATGCTATTGCTGTTGCAAGAGCTGTGGAAGTTTTAGGTTTGGATGCCGGATCTTTGGTTGATATCATAAAAAATATAGATAAAGAAGCTAAAGATTACGAAAAAAACATATCAACTTATATGTGGGATAAGCTTAAAAAGGCATTAATAAATAAAATGGAGCAGGAAGCGATAGATAAATTGAAAAGAGGGGGCAATTTAGACACAGTACTTACTTGGGCATTGTCTAAAGAAGCTTGGGGATTGCCTACAGATTCAATAATGGTATTAAGGCGTATGGAAGCGCTAGGAATAATTAATACTTTGGATGTAAAAACGATTCTTGATGCGCATCCAAATTTTACATATCCAGAATTATTTGACGAAATTATATATCAAAAAGTTGTGTTGGCAGAATATGACAAAATAAAAGACTTTTTGCCAGAAACTTGGAATGGAGATACAAAAGAATTTGCTACCGGTGAGAATGTTAGAGAAAGAATGTTAAAAGATTTAGCTATTTCTATAAGAGCGTCTCTTGTGAGGGATCCTCTTAAACTGACAGCAAAAGGAGTTGACGGCAAGTTAGACATTAATGTAACACAACCTAAAGGACCAATACAGACATCCCCTCTTACGCTTAGAGAAGGAATTATTTACACTTTATTACAAATGAATCCTTCCAGTACGGCAAATCCGCACATCGCTAAAATTCGCGCCGCTCTTAAAGGTGGCAAATATGACGCAGCACTTATAGAACTTGATGCCCTTAAAGACATTAATCCTGAACTTGTAGCCAAACTTCGCCAAGCTCTTAAGGATGGAAATAATAATGTTGCAAACGACGTGCTTACTAACCTTGAAGCGTTAGGATATTCTCTAGGAGGAGCGCAAGCCATAGATTGGCCTATGACAACGTATCTTATGACGATGATAAATAGAGCAATTGATGATGAAGCTGCTGCTGAAATAACAAGAGCTTATCGCATATATATGATAGAGTATGGCTCTGCTGCTGACGATGGTAATGGCGATGGTATGAGAGCTGCTGAATCTAAGTATAATTCTGTTATTGCGGCTAAAAAATCCGCTCGATCAAAAATAACCTCCCAAATACAAGCAATGAGGAAAGTTTTAGAGCTAAAAGCCGATATGCTTACTGAAATTAAAACAGAAATAACACAAAATAAGTTTGAAAGAAACGAACTTGACTCTTTAGCAACAAGAATGACTGACGAAAAATGGCGTTATTTCTTTGCATTGTTGCTTAGCGATTTTGAAGGTAAAATTCTTATCAAAGATGGTGAAAGTCTTAGAGAAGAAACAGATGCAGAATATGCAGCACGCATTAGCACCCGCAAGTATGTAAAAATTAATTTGTACGACATATCAAAAGAAGATTTACAGCGATTATTCCCTCATCTTGCAAAAGCTTTAGGCATTGCGTTTGATGTTAGTGGTAAACCTGTTGTTTTGCCTAAGAATATGATTGATAAAGGTATTCTAGCAGCTACCGGACGTGTTAATTTAATGCTGGCTTTGGCGGTTTATTACGATGACATAAAAGCCCAAAAAGCAACAATGAATGAAGCTCAAAAACAACAGTTCGATAGAAGAACTATATTGCAGTTAAGCGAAGCGACAAATAGCGATTATCTTCAATTATCAACTAAATTGCGTGAGGATAATGATGATATAGATTACAGTGGAGACTATAGGTCTCTTGAAGAAAGAATGAACGATTTGGCAAAGGGTAGTGGATCAAGGATATGGAATGCTGTTAAAAGTGCGTTTGGGTCATTTTTTGGAAAGTTTTTCAGTTTTGAATTATGGGGGATAAAAACCCCAGAACAAAAAATTAAAACCATGCTTCTTACGCTTCTATTTGTAGCTTTAGCAATGACATTTTTTATTTCGTACTTTTTTATTCCTCTTCAACTTTTTACTGGGACGGTTGGAGTGGCGCTTATGGTTTTCAAAAATATGACGTTTACTTTAGGCGGGATGTTCCTTTCAGCGGCGACAATGATACCTAAAATGATATTTGGACATGCAGAAGATGCCGGTATGAAGGGTTCATACATTAAACTTTCTACAATTTTTTCAGTTTTATGGGGAGGTATTTTAGGAGGATTGTTTACAAGAGGTCTTCCTTTGGCAATGGGGTATATTTTGGCAGGAGGGTTTGGCGCGTTTGGAGCGGTTATAACCGTAATAATAGGACTAGCTATATGGTTGTTTACTGGTCCGTCAACATTCTTTGCTCTTAACGACTTTATGATTGCCCAAAGAGGCCAAGATGCAAGAAATAAAGAAAATCAGTCGGAAGAATATCAATCAAAAGTAACAAAGATAAAAACGCAAACTGCTAGTGTTGCTGTAATGGCGCTTGCAGCTGTAGCTGCGTGGGCGTTGAAAGGGGTGGTATTTACATTTTTAGGACTTCCTTCGTGGGGGCTTATTTTGCTGGTAGGCGCTATTATAGCGGCAATAATAATGATTGGTGCTTATATTCGCAGTTGGTATAAGGATGGGTTTAATAAATCAGACATGGTTCTTTTAGTAGGCGCTTTATCCGTATTTTTAGGAGTGCCAGCAATATTAATATGGGGCTTACCGTTGTTAGCGGCGTTGCCGTTAGCGGGGAGCTTTTTTGTTGTTGTAGGATTTTTAATGGTAGTATGCGGATTAATATATGGTATGTATCGTTTATATAATTATTTAAAAGGTACTGATAATATTGCGGCAAAAAGATATAAGGTTGCTTATAAACAATTCTTAGAGAAAGAAAAGTATAGATTGTTGATAGAGGGTTCTACAGTAAGAGGATACTTAGAGAGAACTTTACAAGAAATGCATAATGCTGGTCTTATAACCGATAAAGAACTTGAAAGCTGGATGGGCGCGCTTGCCGACCCAAATGCTAAAGAGTTTGTAGAATTTGGTGATTCAGAAGCTAACAAAACAATGGATTCTGTATTCGAAACTATTGGGTTATATAAACCTTTGCTTGGTTCAAAATATGCAATTGCGTCAGCGTCGACAGTATTGCAAACGGGAAAAGAAGTTACAAACGTATCAATAGACAGATTGCTACTTCCAGATACGGGCGATAAAAAAGGCACCCTGCTTGGCAAATACGCCAAAGCCCAAAAATCTCGTTGGCAAGAGGTAATGAGGAAAATAAATGATGTGCGTATACGAGGCGCTGTTAATATTATTTTTGCCGCTTATAGCAAAACA
>JAITPF010000039.1 GCA_031289585.1 Endomicrobium sp.
AGTATTTATTTTCATCCCGTAATGAGGGAACTCATAAAGTAATAAGATTGTTTGGTGTAAAGCTTAGCTTTAGGTTAAAGCGTCTTGAATTCGAACAACAATTAAAATTATTACAACAACAAACAAACATAATAGAAACTAAAGCTAATAATATGATAGGTCAATATCAACTTTATCAAGAGGTTATAAAAGCTAGAAGTACCATAGGACAAAACAATATATTTATACTATGTGTTCATGCTTATGATAACATAGGGGATTTATCCATAGGCTTGAGTGAATATGCATTTTTGATCAAATATTTTCCCAACTATAATATTCATCAATTTTCCATGGTTGCTTTAGCACAGTATTGGACTATAGTAAAAGCAATTATTCAAAAGGATGACTTGATTGTTATTCACGGGGGAGGAAATATGGGAGATATTTGGCTACAAGAAGAGGTTGCTAGACGAAAAGTTATCTCCACTTTTACCGATAATCATATTATTAGTTTTCCTCAGTCAGTTCAGTTTTACAATGAAACTGAACTTGAAAAGTCAAAAGCTATTTACTGTGGTCATAAAAAATTGTTACTTACAGCTAGAGATGATACTAGTTATAATAGGATGAAGGAGTATTTTTTCAATAATAAGGTTATAAGAACCGAGGATATTGTTTTTAGTAGTGAGTATGGTTATTATGCTTATGAAGAAGATCTAAATAAAAATCCACTGATTTTGTTCATCCTACGAAGTGATAGAGAAAAATCTATCAATAGTGAAACAATAGCACATATTAAGAAGTTATTTGCTAAAAATGTCGATATAGATTATACAGACATGATTAATGGTACGTTTTTTGAAAATACTGGTTTTCTTCATGCTTCGGCGGTTTATAATAAGCTTAATGAAATTTATAGAGCATCTTTAGTTATAACCGATCGTTTACATGCTGCGATTTTTGCAATTTTAACAGGTACTCCAGTTATAGTTTTTGATAACTCATATAATAAAATAAGTGGAGCATTAAAAAATATAGTTGAGTATGGTGAAGATAAATATGTTGTCTTTCTGGATAAAGATTCTGTAACCTCTTTGACTAAGGAAGATATTGATAGACTTATTAGGCACAACCGAAGATTAATCAAACCTCATAAGGTTTTTCATGATACATTTGAATTATATGCTAAAGAGATGAAAGAGTTTATTAAAATACCCCCCCCCACTTAATAATTTCAATATTGATTTTAAAATTATTTATGCTACAGTTATATCGTAAATTTAAAGTTTAATTTTAAATTTGGTAGGATACAATGTACATTCGTCAAACATTGCCAGAATGTCTTAAAAAGACTTATAATAGAGACGATAAAATATTTGTCCACATTTGTAAAGAAAGAATGATTAGTAAAAAAAACGGCTATTCCTCAAGAAGCAGATATAAAAGCTTTTAAAACTTTTTCAAAAATAGAAAAAATTGTTTTTGGAAATGTTATTTGTTTGATAAATACGCCCAAACCCTTAAATGAAAATGTAACGGCATTTCAAATTGGGATATTTAAAATTATTTTAGTATTGTAAAAGAGTATAAATTGTACCTGAGTATAATGAAAATACAAAAAGAAGTTCGAATGGAAATAAGATTGCTTATGCATACAATTTTACAAGTTGACTTTTAAATTTGTATAACATACAATAAGTAGTATGAGTCAATATATTACAAGACAAATTGAACAAAAAATTCTTAAAGCAGCAAAATATTCGCCTGTATTAGCTGTTACAGGACCGCGTCAGACCGGCAAGTCCACGATGTTAAAGTATTTGTTTCCTAAATATAACTACATATCTTTTGATTCTGCAGATTTAAGAGCTTCAGCTAAAAACGACCCTCAAATGTTTGTTGAAAACTTGAAAAAACCTGTAATAGTGGATGAAATTCAATATGCTCCGGAAATAATTCCTTATATAAAAATTTATGTCGATAAATACACAACAACATTAAGGAACAAAGAAGTTGCCGGTAATTTTATATTAACAGGTTCGCAAGTTTTTACTATGATGGCAGGTCTTACCGAATCTTTAGCTGGAAGAATTGCACTTTTTGAACTTCTCCCTTTTTCTTTCGGAGAACTTGGTAAAAACCCTATCAAAACGGTTGATTTTTACAAACAATTATTAAAAGGTTTTTATCCCATTACAAATACTTCACCACGCGATCCTAATGAATATTACTGAGATTATTTATCAACTTACATAGAAAGAGATGTTAGACAAATTTTAAATATTAAGGATGTAAGTGCATTTCAATCATTTGTTCAGGTTTTGGCTGCAAGAGTTGGTAATATGCTGAATATTGCCGATATTGCTAAAGATTGTTTAATTTCTCATTCTACTGCAAAAAGTTGGCTTTCTATTCTCGAAACAAGCCGTATAGTCTATTTATTAAAACCGTATTTTAAGAACATTACAAAACGCGTTGTAAAAACTCCTAAAATATATTTTACAGATACAGGATTGTTATCACATTTATTAAGATATAAAGCCCCGGAGACTTTATTGGCAGGTCCAATGTCTGGAGCTGTTTTTGAAAATATGGTTATAATAGAAGCATTTAAACATAATAATAATACAAAAAGTGGCGACAATTTTTATTTTTACAGAGATAACAATGGCGTAGAGGTTGATTTGGTTATAGATAAAGGTCAGTCTTTTAACCTATATGAAATTAAAGCAAGTAAAACCTTAAAAACCGAAATGGCTAAAAACTTATCTTTAGTTTCTATAAATCCGTCTAAAAAATTTGTTTTATCTTTTAATGAAAATACTATACCTCTTACAAAAAACGTAATAGCTATTTCGTGGAGTGATTTTATAAATAATTTGTAATTTAGATGATTTCATATCCTGCTCTTGTGACGGCAGTTTGTGTAGCAAGCAAGCTGCTGGAATTGAAAATTCTTTCTTTGTAAAAATTAGAAAATGTAAATAGGTTAAAACAGAAAAGCGAGAAAGAAAAAGTAAAGAGAGGAAAAGGAAAAGGAAAAGGAAAAGGAAGTAAAAAAAGGAATATAATGTCGCATATGTATGTAACCAATATAAATTATTGCTTTTATATATAAAATTGTTGTAAAATCAAAGTTTGTTCATACTAATATTTTGCGAGAGAGTATAATGAAACATTTAAAAAATAGACACTTGTTTAGAATGTATGAGTACATTCAACCTTTTATAAATTATTCAATTCCAAATGAAGAAGCTCTTTATGGTAATAAAGTTTTAGTTGTTGCGCCGCATCAAGACGATGAAGCTATAGGTTGCGCAGGAACTGTGATAAAACACGCTAAATCTGGCGGACATGTGGAAATAGTTTTTTGTAGCCATGACACTTCTGAAAGAATGAAAGAAGCTGAAAAAGCTGCATCTATTATGTATTCTCAGAAAAATCATTATATGCAATTTCCTTTGAGGAGTTTGTCTTATAATAGAGATTTTGAAAAAAGTTTGGTTTCAGTTATAAATAAGGTAAAGCCAGATGTCGTATTTCTTCCTTTTTTGTTTGATAAACATGACGACCACAGAGCGATTTCAAAAGCTCTTATAAATATAAAGAAGAAAATAGATTTGAATTTTATGGTTTATTCTTATTCTGTTTGGTCACCATTAAATCCTAACTGTTTATTTGATATAAGTAACGAGTGGGAATTAAAGAAACAGGCAATAGAATGTTATAAAACGCAAATCGCTACGAGAGATTATGTAAAAATAGCACAAGGATTAAACCAATATTGGGGTGAAATAAAAAGTCCCGGTATGCAATATGCAGAAACTTTTTTCATGGCTACAGTGCAGGAATACATATCTTTAAGCAAAAAAGTATTTGGATGAAATATAGAGTATTGCACATTTTTTCGTCATATTCTATAGGTGGGGCTGAAAAAGCGATGCTTTTTTTAGCTGACAATCTTCAAAAATCGCAAAAATGTGAAAATATAATTGCTGTACCAAGTGATAGTAAGTTGTTTGAACAATCTCTTCAAAAAAATCTTAAGACAAATTCCTTTAAATCAAGCAACTCTTTTGATCCGATAGGAATTTTAAAGCTTATAAAAATAATTAAAAAAAGTGATATTAATATAGTACACGTCCATCAAGGGAAACTTTATTGGACTTCGTTGATGGCAAAATTGTTTTGTCCAAAAGTTAAAGTTGTTTTCCACAGGAGACAAGATACAAGGCATAGTTTTATAAGTAGAAATCATTATCGTTTTGCAAATGCTGTTATAACTGTATCGCAGTTTGTAGCAAATGGATTGATTAAGTATGAAAAAGTTTCATCTGATAAAATTAAAGTGGTTTATAACGGTGTAAATTTTGAGAAATTTAATAATAATGTTGATTTTAGCGATGTTGTAAAAGAATACAATTTACAAGATAAAGTAGTTGTTGGAACAGTTGGCGCGATTGTAGATTTTAAAGGCAAAGGACAAATATATTTACTTGAGGCTGCAAAGATTTTAAGGAATAGTTATTCAAATTTAAGATATTTAATTGTTGGCGGTGGGGAAGGTTTTGAAGAGCAAAAGTCGTATGCAAAAAAGTTAAATGTTGATGATATTGTTTATTTTACAGATTATCAGGAGCAAGTGCAAAAATTTGTCTTGGCAATGGATATTTTTTGTCTGTTGTCATGGGATACGGAAGGTATGCCTAATGTAGTAATTGAAGCACAGTCGCTTGAAAAACCAGTTATTGTTACAAAAATAGGAGGTAATCCTGAATCTTTTGTTAACGGTATAACAGGTATTATGATTGAGCCTTCAAATTCTTTACAGACAGCAGAAGCTATAAAAAAGTTTGTTGATAATCCTAATCTTGCAAAGCAAATGGGTACTGTAGGTAAACAGTTTGTGGAAAAGAATTTTACAATAGAGAATATGGTTGAAAATACATTGAAAGTATATAAAAAAATAATGGATATTTAATCTAGAGTTTCTGATTGTGCAAGTTTTGGGATAATCTAAAGGTGACATTCCTACCCCCGATAAGGGACATTCGAGGGTAAATTCCCATGGGAACTGACATGGTATTCTTTTGGTCTTGTTTGTCATTGTGAGGGTGGACAAAGTCTCGAAAGCAACTTACGTTGGTAATTCTCGTCGTTATTGTGCACTGCCGAAGGCAGCGAGGGAAAGGACAAAGTCCTGACGAAGCAATCTATGTCGTTAGAAAAGGAAAGATTGCCACAGCCCTTCGGGCTTCGCAATGACGACCAAGATCATAGATGCCACGTCATACCCGAATGTCTTTAATCGGGTATCCATGTTTTAAAAAGTCTTAAAGTGGTGACTGAGAATCCAAGTTGTTGTAAGATATTAGTTAACGTGGATTCCTGCTTTCGCGGGAATGACACAGATGAGAGACTTAACAACATAGATTGCCACGATTGCTACGCAAACCCTCGCTGCCTTCGGCAGTGCGCAATGACAATGGCAAACGTGGATTCCTGCTTTCGCGTGAGGTATTATACCCCCTCTGATTTTACCTTCAAATGCCTTAATTGGATGCAAGTTATGACAAAGTCATAAAATTCTGATTGTGAACTTGATTTAAAATTTGTCGATAAGTAGTAAAAACAAAACTAAATAAAGGTCTGTTGTCACACCTGTTCCCAATTAAAACCTTTGAGGATAAATTCCAACAGGTGTATAAGTCCTTTTGTTTAACTATAATGAATGACAACTTTATTTAACTAAGTTGATGTGATTATAAATTGTAATTATGGGGAAAGTATCGTGGCAAATAAAGAAAAAAAAGAAAGTTTATGGATTAAAGTTTATATAATAATATTATTTTTCTGTGGTATAGGAATATGGCTTTCCATACAACCTGTGCATAAACAAAAAATATCTGTGGATATAGCGCTTGATAAGAGGATAGTGGATGTTTTAGTTGCAAATGGCATTATCCAAGAGGATATTTTAAATCAGTATGTAAGAGAAAGAAATACGATGGTAGCTCAGTGGAATGAGTTTTATAAAACAGTAAAGCTTAAAGCTGGTAAAACTGCTCAGTCTTTTGAAACAAGTTTCAGAAGTATTGCTCGTTCTATGAAAATTGGTTTAAGTAAAACAGATAATGTTGATGGGTCGGTGACATATAAATTTTATTCACCAAATAGAAATTATTCTAACGTGACCCTTGTAAATAATAAGGCATTAAAAGGTTAGTTAACTGTAAAATATGAATATACTTGCAATAGAAACCTCGTGTGATGAAACTTCTGTATCTGTAGTTTTAGATGGTGTGGAGGTAAAGTCGGTTGTAATTTCTTCGCAGATAAAAATACATACTAAATTTTTTGGTGTTGTTCCGGAGCTTGCAAGTCGTGCGCATATAGAGAATATAAACCCGGTAATATATCAGGCTTTAAATGATGCTGGAATAAAATTTGTTAATTTTTCCAAAAAAATTGATGCAGTTGCTTTTACTGTAGGTCCCGGACTTGCAGGTGCTTTGCTTATAGGTGCAATTGCAGCAAAGTCTCTTGCTGGTATTTACAGTAAACCTTTAATACCGGTAAATCATTTAGAAGGGCATCTTTATTCTTCATTTATTGAAAATAAATCTGTAAAACCGCCTTTTTTAGGTTTAATAATATCTGGCGGGCACACAGAACTTATTGTAGTAAAAGATTTTGGGAAGTATAAGGTACTTGGTGGAACAAGAGACGATGCTGCAGGTGAAGCCTTTGACAAAGCTGCTAAGATGTTAGGACTTTCTTATCCCGGAGGACCTGTTATAGATGAAAAAGCAGAAAATGGAAACCCTAGTGCAATTAAATTTACAAGACCCTATTTAAAAGGAAGCTGGGATTTTTCTTTTTCGGGAATTAAAACAGCTCTTTTAAACTATCTTAAGGAAAACCCTGTTGAGAATGAAAAACATTTAAATGATATTTGTGCTTCTTTCAGGCAAGCTATTGCAGAAACACTTTGCTTTAAATCTTTTGAAGCCGTAAGAGAATTTAATTTAAAACAAATTATTTTAGGGGGTGGTGTAAGTGCAAATTTACTGATAAGAAAAATGTTTTTGGAAACTGGTCGGAAAAATAAAATAAAGATTTTTATTCCATCTCTTATTTATTGTACCGATAATGCTGCTATGATTGGTTGCGCAGCATATTTAAAACAAAAAAAATGTGGTTTTAAATACAGTAATACTCAACTCAAACCTAACCCGTCTCTTCTCTTAGAAAATTGGTGATATGTCGCCACTTGTTGTTTTAAAAAAGACACAGTTTTTGAAAATTTTAGAAAAACTGATGTGTTGTTTTCTTAAGTCTGACACAATAAAAAGGAAAAGAAAAATTGTCTTATATAAAGGAACTCTGTATTGGAAATATAAAACTCAAAAATAACATTATTCTTGCCCCTATGGCTGGGATAACAGATATGCCTTTACGCCTCCTTGCAAAAAGCGGTGGAGCGGGTCTTGTATATACAGAAATGGTATCGGCAAAAGCTCTCATTTGCAATTATGAAAAAACAAAGAAACTTTTAAAAATGTCAGATGATGAAAGACCTGTTGCAGCACAGATTTTTGGTAGTAGTGTTTATAGTATGTCTGAAGCGGCAAAAATTACCAGAGATATGGGTGCTGATATCATAGATATAAATCTTGGATGTCCAGTAAGAAAAGTGGCAAAAGCTGGTGCGGGTGCAAGTCTTCTTGCCAATGAAAAACTTGTTTCGGATATTTTGGAATCTGTTGTAAAAAGCATTGATATTCCTGTTACAATTAAGATTCGTATAGGTCTTTTGCCAGGACAGAATGTAGCTTATGAAGTTATCAAGATAGCACAAAATTGTGGAATAAAAATGGTTGTAGTGCATTCAAGACCAGCTTCGCATGGGCATGCAGGAGTTCCTGATTTAAAATCTTTTGCGGAGGCTTGTATTGATGCAAAAATTCCTGTGATTGCAAATGGAGGTATTGTTGATGAAAAAACGGCAAAAGATTTTTTACAAGTACCAAATTGTGCCGGTATTATGATAGGACGAGGTGCCTTGGGGAATTATTCTATATTTAAAAGACTTGAAGAGTTTTTTAACAATGGAAAAAAGCTATCATTGCCGTCGAAAAAAGAAAGAATAGAATGGTTGGCAAAACATGTTAAATGTTCCATAGAAAATTATGGCGAAAGAAAAGGACTTGTTGTAGTAAGAAAGGTTGCTCATTACTATGTTAAAGACTTGCCAAATGCTGCCAAAATACGCGGTATGTTTAATAAAATAGTTACATTATCAGATTTTAACGAATTAATAAAAATTATTTAGGCGCTAACTTTTCATCTTTTTGTCGTCACTGCAAATCGGCAAAACTGGATGCGTTTCTTGTAATTGTTCGCTTATTCTATTTAACTCTGATCGCGCTACTGCTATTAACACTGTGAAATAATTATTTTTCGTCGTTATTATGAGGAAAGACAAAGTCCTAACGAAGTAATCTATATTGTTGAAAGAAAGATTGCCACAGCCCTTCGGGCTTTGCAATGGGCATAAAAGTTAAAAAGAAGTCTATTATCAAATGTGGGAGTAATTTAGTTTTTTTCTTTTGCCAGTTCCGGGATAAAATGGACATGAATAGAATATATTATGCAAGAAAGTAAAAACCAATTATAAACGCAGATCTTTTAGGCAGGTATATTTTGTGAGAAGAATGATTTGATAGTAAAATTTTACAAAAAATTCACAATTTGCCTCTTCTAAGGATCATTTTATTTATTATAATATTCAATATTTGGAGTCAAAGATGTCTTAATTTAAGAACTAATGGGTAAGAAACGATGAGTTTTAAAGAAGTTTCGTTTAAGAGAATATTTTAATTTTTACAAAAGAGAAAAAGTAAAATGAATTTTTCAAAGAAAATAGTATCAATTATTGCAATATTAAGTTTTCTAGTAATATTTGCGGAACAAAAAACAATAGCAGACCAATACAATAATGATATATTGAAGGAAAATGGAATACAAGATAGATGGCTTTGTAGAAGATTTTTCGGAATAATAGCCCATGAACTTTCTCAGGATATTCAAAAACTTGAAAATTGTAAAGACAAACTATGCAAAGCAGAATCGTTAGACGACCAGTGCAAACAAATGCGCATAGATTTGGATAAGAAGGCATTTTTACAGAACTTTTATTCCATGAAAAGCAATGGCAATGATGGAGATGCTAATCGATTGTACCGAAGTACAAGAAGAGAGTTTAATATCGGTAAAATAGCTGACCTTGTGACAGAAGAAGATACCAAACACAGAGGTGTGTTATTACAAATACAACCTCTTATGTCCTTGAAAGAGAGGTATGAAAAGGAATTTAGTAGTACTTTTTCGTTTTCAGATGACTTTTCTGATTTAGCTGATAAACTTGTAACTAGAGAGATTCCGTTTGAAGAAGCTTATAATGAACTCAAAGCTATTATTGAACAAGTGGTTGAGAAGGTGAGCACAATAAGAGGTCGAGGGAAAGAATTTGAAACTATAGCTGTCAAGGTTAAAGATGGAAAGATTACCCTTAAGAAAGCCGATGAAGAAGTCGAAAGAGTCAGTAGGTTAGTGACTAGCGAAGAGAAAGCAATAATAGGAAAAGGGGAAGGATTTAGATCTATAGCAGATGAACTTCGAGCTGGAAATCTCACTATTCAAGAAGCTAAAGATAAAGTCGGAACGCTAGACTCTAATGTGAGGAAAATAAGAACAAAAGGAGAAGAATTTAGACCTATAGCAGATAAACTTCTAGACGGAGAGCTCACTATTGAAGAAGCTAAAGATGAAGTAGTTAGAATGCTAGATTCTAATCAAGAAGCTAAAGGAAAAGGATTTAGATTTATAGCAGATAAACTTCTAGACCGAGAGCTCACTGTTCAAAAAGCTAAAGATGAAGTTAGAACGCTAGACTCTAATATGAGCAAAATAAGAGCAAAAGGAAAAGCATTTGAAGATATAGCTGATGAATTTGTTAATGGAAAAATCACCCGTGAAGAAGCTAATAATAGATTTAGAACTTTAAGTTCTAAATCCCCCCCCGCGAGAGTAAGTGACAGGATAGGAGTAAAGAACGGAAGAAAGGAGTTTGACGATAAAAAGGGAGTATTAAGGATAGAAACGGCAGAAGGGGATGAATCAGAGATAGAAGGAGAGATAGAAATAGGGAGAATAGTTTCAAGAGTAGAAGTTGAAACGGGAAGAGGAGCGAGAAGCCGTATAAAAGAGAGATTAAGAGATGAAGAAGAAGGGATAGGAAAGGAGTTGGTAATAAAAGGTGCGGGAGTTGCAGAATTAGAGGAAGGCGGAGATATTCGGCATACAGGGTTAAAGATAGAAGAAGGGAATGTGGATATAGTAGGGAAAGAGTTAGAGACGAAAAGTGTAAAAATGACAGGGAAAAGCAGTACAGGAGTGGAGATATTTAGTGATGGAAGGAGTGGAAGAATAAGAGCGGAAGGGGATATAGAAATAGGGGAAGAGAGTAGGCTTAAATTAAAGTTTAGAGAAAGTAATACGAAAGGAGCAGGAAGAAAAGAGTTTGATGGGAAAGAGTATGAAGTAATGGTAGCAGGAGGAGAGATAAGAGGAGAGTTTGGGGAAAGAGTAGATATAAAAAAAGAAGGAAGAGGGATATTGATATATGAACTAGGAATAGACGATAATAGTAAGTTGAAAGTGAAGTCATATGAAGGATTTAGTTTGCTGCCGGAGTTAACGCAGAACGAAAAAGCGATGGGAGAAGTGTGGGATGGGATATTAGAAGGAGAAGAGGGAGAAGAGAAGAGAGACATTTTAGAAAAGAGAGTAGGGATTAAGGGAGTAGTGGCAGCAAAAGGAATGATAGGAAAAGAGAGTGGATATTTTCTAGCGAATGCAATAAGGAGTGGAGGGAAAGAAAATAGTAGGAGATATGTGTATAGTAAGATAGGGAAAAAGGATATAAAAGCAAGAGGAAGAGGAAGAGAGGG
>JAITPF010000040.1 GCA_031289585.1 Endomicrobium sp.
AGTATTTATTTTCATCCCGTAATGAGGGAACTCATAAAGTAATAAGATTGTTTGGTGTAAAGCTTAGCTTTAGGTTAAAGCGTCTTGAATTCGAACAACAATTAAAATTATTACAACAAACAACAAACAACAAACAACAAACAACAAACAACAAACAACAAACAACAAACAACAAACAACAAACAACAAACAACAAACAACAAACAACAAACAACAAACAACAGTGGTACTATCTAAAGCAGTTAAAACAAGAGAACAAGCACAATGGATACAGACAATGAATTTTAATCAATATTTCCTTAAAGATAAACTAGTTATTTGGGGTTGGTGGGAAGGTAAAAATCTTGGTGATCAGTGGATTAAAAAGTGTATGCGTAAAATTTTCCCCAAGGCAATATTCATTCCGTCTTTTGAAAAAAATCTAAATTTTGCTGCATTTGCTATTTGTGGAGGGGGGGATTGTGGATTGATGATGTTCATAAAGTTTGGAAGCAAAATTTTATAATTCCTTATGGTGTGATTGGACTTGGTGCAGAGTTTAAATTTCCAACAGATATTGCTGTTAATATTGCTCAGAAAGCAAACTTCTTTTTTGTTAGAGATAAATATTCTTTAGATTGTATGCATATCAATAATATGCAATCTTCACGTGATATTACTTTTAGTGATCCTCTTGAGTGGCTTGATAAAAAAGACGTGAACACTGATAATTTGTTTTTTGTTTGGCGTGATGGAGAGTCCTTCTATAAATTTAATATGAATAATTTTATAGAATACGGAAAATATAAGGACAACTTTAATGTTTTTGATGAAATTATAAAATCAGAATTTAAAAGTATTCAATATGATAATTTTCAAGTTTATGATGATAATATAGAAGAACTAATTATTAAAAGAGGATTTGTAATTTCAGGAAGATTTCATGGTATAATTGCTGCTATTCATAAAGGACTTCCATGTATTGCTATTGATATTTGTCCTAAAATTCGAGCAATTATGCAGGATTGTGGTTTGGAAGAATACTGCATTAAAATGAATGAGGTTGATAAACTGAAAAATCTGATTCGAAAAGCAAAAAAAGAAATGGAATTAATCAGAGAAAAACAGTTGAAATATAGAATGGAAGCAATTGATATAATTAATAAAGATATTCATTTTGCCCAAAAAGAGGTTGGAAAATATTTGTGAATAGGAGAGGGGATTCATTATGGTTCTTATTATGCAGGGTAAAGTGACGTTATACAGATGATTTGGTGCTATTGTGTGCTTGCAAAATGGGGTTTCTCAAAAGGAATTTAAAATCTTTAAGGATTTTTAATAATTTAGAATATACAGGAATAAAAAATGAAAGTTCTTATTACAGGTGGAGCAGGATTTATAGGTTCTAATATTGCTGATGTTTTGATAAAAAAAGGTCATGTTGTAGTAGTTTTAGATAATTTGTCTTCAGGAAAAAAGGAGAACATAAATAAACAAGCTGGATTTTATAAAATTGATGTTTTTGACAAAAAAGCTGTAAAAGATGTATTTAACAAAGAAAAACCTCAAATTGTTATACACAATGCTGCTCAAATAGATGTGCGTAAGTCGGTTGCAGATCCATTTTTTGATGCTGAAGTTAATATTTTGGGATCAATAAATGTATTAAATTCTTGTGTTGAAAATAGAGTTAAAAAGATTATTTTTGCTTCTTCAGGTGGTACAATTTACGGTGAGTGTAACAATAGCGCTCCAAATGAAGAATCAAAAATAAACCCTATGTCGCCGTATGGTATTGCAAAGAATTCTGTTGAAAATTATATAAAGTTTTATTCTGCAGTACATGGACTTAGTTATATAATTTTAAGATATGGAAATGTTTATGGACCAAGGCAAGATCCGCATGGAGAAGCTGGAGTTATTGCAATTTTTGCAGCAAAAATGCTTAAGAATGAAGAGATAATGGTTTTTGGCGATGGTAAGCAAATGAGAGATTATGTTTATGTTGCTGATGTTGTAAACGCAAATTTAAAAGCTTTAATTAAGGGTAAAAATCAAATAATTAATATAGGAACTTCAAAAGCTTTATCAATAAATGAACTAGTGAGAGTTATGAGTAAAATATCAGGATATAGTAAAAAAGCAATATATAAACCAAAAAGAGATGGCGAGTTGTTTAAGAGTTTTGTAAATATAAGTAAAGCAAAGAAACTTTTGAGTTGGGAGCCTAAATTTAATATAGAAAGTGGTATAAAAGAAACTATAAAATATTTTAAGAATGTAGTCAATTTGTAATGAGTCATATCCTGGTGACAGAATGAACAAGGATATTCAAAAGAAAAGATATTTAAATTTAAAATATTTTAGAGTTGTTTATATATTTTTCTAACTGTTAAAGTTTGGAAAATAAGATTGTGCGCGATAAAATATTTACCTTATGATAAGTAGTGTATATAAATAATATGTGATAAATATTACTAAAAGGAAAAACTGTGTCAACAAAAAATATAATAATTGTTTTTGGTACACGTCCTGAGGCAATAAAACTTGTTCCTATAATAAATGAATTTCGTAGTAAATGTTTGGATAAATATAATATCGTTGTTTGTAATACAGAACAACAAAAAGAGCTTTCAAATCAAACTCTTAGTTTTTTTGGACTAAAAGCGGATATTAATCTTTCTATAATGAGTCCAAATCAAACATTAGCAAGTGCTCAAAGCAAAATTATGAGTAAACTATCAGAGGTTTTTGCAGAACAAAGTTTAGATGCTTGTTTTGTTCAAGGAGATACTATAACTGCCTTTTGTGGGGCATTAGTTGCATTTTATAATAAAATTCCAGTTTTTCATGTTGAAGCTGGTCTTCGCTCTAATAACTTATTGGAACCTTTTCCTGAAGAGGCATTGCGTCAAATGCTTACAAGAATTACAGAACTCCACTTTGCCCCAACTCAAAATGCAAAGATTGCACTTTTAGCTGAAAATGTTGATAAGAAAAGGATTTTTATAACAGGAAATACTGGAATAGATGCTTTATTTCAATTATCTGCTCAAACTATTAAAGATGCAGCGAATGCTTTGACGCAAAAAGGTATCAACTTAAATGATAAATTAGTTTTAATTACAGTCCATCGTAGAGAAAACCACGGAGAAAGACTTGGTAGTATATTGTCTGCAATTACTGAACTTGCAAATACATATAAAACACATCAATTTGTTTTACCTGTTCATTCCAATCCAAATGTTAAAGAAAAAATTTATAGCATTTTAAGTAAAAAAGAAAATGTAGTTTTGACGAGTTCTCTTGATTATCCCGAGCTTGTTGTATTAATGAAGAATGCTAAACTTGTGATGACAGATAGTGGTGGTATACAAGAAGAAGCACCCTCTTTTAGTGTTCCTATTTTAGTAATGCGCTACGAAACGGAAAGAAAAGAAGGAATAACGATTGGATTTGCAAAGCTTGTCGGAGCTGATAAAGAAATTATTTTAAAAGAAGCAAAAAAAATACTTGATAAAGATAAAAGCAAAAATTGTATTAAAATAAATAAAAATCCTTATGGAGACGGAAAAGCAAGCGAGAAAATAAAAGTAACTGTTGATAGATATTTTGAAGGGAGAATTTAATGAAAAAAAATGAGTATAAGGTTTCAGTAATAATTCCTGTATATAATGTAGAACCATATGTAAAGGACTGTCTTGATTCCGTTGTTAATCAAACGCTGAAAGATATAGAGATAGTTTGTGTAAATGATGGATCAACAGATAATTCTTGGAGAGTTTTAGAAGAATACGCAGCAAGGGATTCGCGCATAAAAATAATAACTCAGGCGAATCAAGGTCTTGCTTGTGCACGTAACAATGGAATTAAGGTGGCAAAAGGGGAATATATTGGATTTGTTGATAGTGACGATTGGATAAGTTTAGATTTTTATGAAAAACTTTATGACAATGCGAAAATAGAGAATGCTGATGTATGTGTTGGAAATGTAAAATCTTATATAAATGGAAACACACAACCTTATTTTAATATAGAGCATTTTGGTATTGCAAATGATAAAGATAAAAAAAGGATTATCTCTACTAATATATGCTGGAATAAAATCTATAGGCGTTCTATGATAGAAGAACATCAACTTT
>JAITPF010000047.1 GCA_031289585.1 Endomicrobium sp.
TGGACTGATGAATGTAAGAGAAATATTAAATCCATAGACTATTCAAAAGATGAAATATTGTTAAAGGATTTAGGAAAAGGTGAAAAGGTTAAATTTTTATTGTGCAAAAATTGTTGTGAAAGAGAATCCGAAAAAATATCTGAAAGATTTGTAACCGTAGGCTACAATGAAGATATAAAAATTTCAAGAAGTTTAAAGGCAAAACTTATAAACGCGGGGCATATTCCCGGTTCTGCAAGTGTTATTTTTAGCGCGGATAAAGAAAAGGTTCTCTTTTCTGGCGATTTAGGAAGTGGTCATTCTAAATTTAACGGCGAATTTGAAGTACCAGAGCCTGCTGATTTGATTTTTATGGAAGCTACTTATGGAGGCAAAGTTAACCGTAATATCACCGGTGAATATAAATTGTTTAGAAAAGATTTAAAAAATGCTTTGGAAATCGGTAAGACTGTTTGGATTCCTGCATTTGCTTTAAATAGAACACAAGAAGTTCTATATGAGTTGAAACTTATGCATGACGACGGTTATATATCAACAAAAGTTCCGATTTATTCAGTATCCCCTTCGGCAAACGCAATAACGGCTTTGTATCAGAAAGAGGGTTCAAGGAAAGAAGATGAAATGCAGGAATATAGCGAAGAGGAGTGGTTTTTAGACGCTATATATCAAAAAAAATCTATTCTTCCCGAAAATACAAGATTACAGATGATAAAAACTTATAATATGCAAATGATTTTATTTTCGGCAAGCGGTGATATGGATAGAGGTAAATCTGAACAGTTTGCTCCGATAATGCTGTCAGACAAGAATGTTTTTGTGATGATAGTAAATTATGTAGACCCTTCAAGTTCAGCAGGACTTATTTTGCAAAATAAAAAACCTCACTTTGGAATAAAAAAACTTGCCGCAAAAGTAAAAAGATACAATGCATTTTCAGATCATGCAGATTTTGAAATGTTGCAAAAATGGCTGTCAAAACAAAATAAAGATACAAAAATATATGTAATACATTCAAACAAAAAGAATACTACTCAGGTCGTTGACCTTTTACGGAAAAAAGGTTGGACTAATGTAAACAGCGCGAGACTTGGAGAAATAGTACATTGATATGTTAAAAAAGATACCAGCATTGAAGATCCTCGATAAAAATTTAAAGCACAGTCTTATCGCAACTTTATGTTTTATTGTAGTAACAACCTGCGTCTATTTTATCAGAGACTTAACCTATTCAAGAGATTATATATTGCAAAAAGCAAATGAGTATTATTCTAAAGAAAAACATTTCCGTGCGGCAAGATATTTTTCAAAAGCTATAAAATTAAATGTTTCAGATGCTGAAGTTTATAAAAAATACGGGACTTCTCTTTTGAAGTTAGGTAATTACTCTTTGGCGGCAAAATACTTTGGGCTTGCATCATCTATTGATTCGTATGACGAAGACGCTTATTATTTTCTTGGAAATGCTTTATACCGCAAAGCGTACGAGACAGGGGACAAAGAGGCTTTTTTACAAGCTGTAGAATATATTGAAAGAGCGATTGAGTTAAATCCTGATTCAGAAAAACTATATTTATTAGCTGGCTTATGCTGTAGAGGTGGCGAGTTTTATGAAAAAGCCAGAACTTTTTACAACAAAGCTTTGGCATCTAATAAATTTAACAAAGCGGGTTTTTACAATTTAATTGGTAATATTTTTGACGAAGAAGGCAACTATAAAGAAGCAGCGTTTTATTATGGAAAAGCTATATCGCATGACAATTCTTTTGCAGTGGCGTTTTGCAACAGAGGAGATATGTTTCTGAAAACGGACGATTATGAATCGGCGCTGCAAAACTATCAAAAAGCTGTAGAAATTGACGAAACTTTTATAATTGCTCATATAAAAATTGCAAATTTTTATTATGATAAAAATAATTTCTCAGACTCTATTATTGCGGCTTTAAAAGCTTTAAAAATAAATTCGGAAGATAACAATGCTAATTATATTCTTGGAATGTCATACAAACAACTTGGTAGATATAAAGAAAGTTTAGACTATTTAAAGAAAGCTGCGTTTTATGGGAATGATAATGCATTAAAAGAAATTAAGAGGCAGAATGTTTTATAATAAAAAATATCTGTTTTTTATTAGTGCTTATTTAATGAATCTTGTTTTATGTTTTTTCATTAATAAGCATTTTATTTTCTCAGGTATAGATTTTAATCTGATTTCAGTCTCGTTTTTAATCTATACAATCATATTAACTTCTTGTTTTATTGCTACTCTTATGTTGTCATATTTATTTAAGCTTCTTAAATTTATATTTAGATTAAAGTCCGGGAGATTTGCTACAAAATTTTTCTGGAACATCTTTAGTGTGCTTGTGTATTTGTTTATGTTTATTAGCTTTATTAAGGTTACGGAATATTAAATGAGAGATAATTACGAAGAGAGATTTATTTCTATAAAGAATCCTGAAAATTTGGTTTTTCTAGATATTGAAACGACTGGTCTTGATCCATCAAAAGGTGCAAAGATTGTAGAAATCGCCATGCTTAAAACTGTAGATGGGCATGATGAGAAATATGAGAGTTTTGTAAATCCGAATTGTCCCATACCTGAGGAATCTTCTAAGGTACATTTTATATATGATGATATGGTTAGAGAAGCTCCGTTTTTTAAAGATATTGCAAAGGACATTATTTCTTTTATAGGGAATGGAATTGTTGTTTGCCATAACGCTTCTTTTGATTTGCTTTTTGTATGTAAAGAACTTTCCCAAGCGGGTGTTACGTCAAAAGATATTTTTTATGTTGACACTTTGGTACTTGCAAGACAATATTTTAATTTTGAATCCAATAAACTTGGCAGTATTGCAAACGCTATTGGTATAGAAGTTGATCTAAGTCACAGAGCGATGGCTGATGTTGTTACAATGAAGGCTGTTGCTAGATATATATTTGCCAATATATATAGAAAGGATATAGCTATAATACAGTCCTTATTATACGAATACAAATAAATATAAGTTGTAAAAAGTTTGTAAAAAACGATTGGTAGAATAATATGTGATATTAATTGATAGAGATTTGTAACGTTTGGTTGGGTTAGAAAGAGTTAATAGTAAACTAAAGAATATTTTTGTTGTATCCGTTCTGTTCTAATCTGTTCTAAATAAATCCCACAACTAAATTTTTACAAACATTGAATTTTCTTAATTTTTGGATTCCCGAGATATTTATCTTTTGGAATTAAAAATAGGAGAGGTTTTAATGATGAAAATGAAGTTAAGTTTCACGGCGGTTTTGTTGTTATTGGTTGCGGTTTATAGCAATGCGCAACCTTCAAGTGACGATGAGGATGTTCTTTTGGATAGATATGTGTGTGGGGTTTTTATTTGTGAGTTAGAAAAAGGAACAGCAGCGATTGATGGAGAAATAGATTCTTTATCATAAACTTGAGTGAATCCCATGCTAGTAACCATTTCGGTATAAATTGCTATACGAAGGAAGCTCGGTGGGTTGCAAGAGGATGTCTTTATCTGTTTCAGAGAATATTTTCTTATGTAAGATTCTGAAGGATACCCAATTCTACAGTCTCTATAAGGGCGGGTTAATAGTGTGTCTTCTTTTTCAGTTATTGGTTGTGCTAAAAGACAGTCTGTTGTGAATACAAATACGAAAGATGTTAGAAACAAAATTAATTTTTTGTTCATGATGCCTTCCTTCGTCTGGATTTGATTCACTGAAAGCATAGTTTCTTTTTTTGTTTTTGGCAAGAGTATTTACAGTATAATGATAAAACATTATGATATTTTACATAGGTATTGCCATAGTCCAAGTTTCAAATCTATAGTAAAACTTTAAAGAGGAGAATGAGAAATGAATATAAGATTTTATAATGGGTTAGTTTGTGCAATGTTGGATAAAACAGAAATCATAGAAGGACAAGAGGTCTGGATACAGGATAATAAAATTTCTTATATAGGTCATTATAACCCTTCTGAGTTTACATTTGACAGAGAAATAGATCTCAAAGGCAATCTTATTATGCCGGGTTTTAAAAATGCCCACGCCCACTCAGGTATGACATTCCTAAGATCATACGCTGATGATTTACCGCTGATAGATTGGTTAAATCATAAAGTTTTCCCTATAGAAGCTAAACTAAAAGAAGAACACGTTTATTATTTTAATCTTCTTGGCATTTTGGAATATTTGACAAGCGGAATCACTTCTGTCATGGATATGTATTTCTTCCAAGATGAGATGGTACAAGCGTCTTTAGATGTAGGCTTTCGTTCGGTTCTGGTGAGCGGCATAAATGGGGATAATTTAGATAGTGTAAAAAAGATGGAGGAAAATTATCTTCGCTTCAATGGAAGTCATGATTTAATCTCCGCTCTTATGGGTTTTCATGCAGAATACACATCTTCTAAAGAGTTGATCAAAGAAATATCAAAGACTGCAGCACGTTATAAAGCGTCTGTGTATACACATAATTCTGAAAGCAAGCGAGAGGTAGGTGAATGTATAGAAAGAACTGGAATGACGCCTACGCAGTATCTAAATAGTCTCGGGATATTTGATAATGGTGGCGGGTGTTTTCACTGTGTACATTTATCCCAAGAAGATTTTGAAATATTTAAACAAAAGAAGATTGCTGTGGTAACATGCCCCGCTTCCAATTGTAAACTCTCAAGCGGTATAGCTCAGGTGGAAAAAATGGTAAATTTTGGTATTAGGGTTGCTTTGGGTACAGATGGCCATGCAAGTAACAATGCCCTTGATATGTTTCGAGAGATGTACTTAACCACAGCATTACAAAAAGTTATAACTGACAATGCATCTGCGATGGATCCCATAAAAGTATTAGAAATGATCACAAAAGTAGGAGCAAATATTATGGGGCTTACAGATTGTGACAGTTTAGCTCCTGGTAAGCTTGCAGATTTAATTGTAATTGATTTGCATCAACCAAATATGCAGCCTTTAAACGATATACTCAAAAATTTAGTTTATTCAGGCAGTAAACAAAACATAAAATTGACCATGATAAATGGCAAAATTCTATATGAAGATGGTAAATTTAACATAGGTATAGATCCAGAGGAAATTTATAAAGAAGTAAATAAAATTAAATTGTATTTAGTCTCCAACCTATAATCTAAAATTATAATTATTTAACTATACCTCATACTTGCTACTAGGAATCGGTTGATTTCTAGTGGTATCATTCCAACGAAATCAGGAATATCTCTATTGTTTGAGAAAATCAGATGATCATTTATACCGCACAGCAAGCTGTGCCAAGATTCATTTAATAATGGTTAATCATGCCGGACTATCTATTGGCATGATTTTTTCTATATAATAGGTGTGTTGAGTATTATTTATAGGAATATAGAAAAAGATAATAAATAATAAAATATATAAATTTATACTTGAGTTTAATATTAAAAACAATTAAAAAGAAATATTTGACAAAATATAATAAAATACATATAATTTTGGCGTAGAAAGATAATTAACAATAAAGAAGAATAAAAAAATGGAAAAAATCCAAAACTCCTCAAATAAACAAATAATGGATATTAAAGAGCTTTCTGAATATTTGGGTATAGGAAAGTCTAAAATTTATAGTTTAATTAGAATGAAGAAAATTCCTGCTTCAAAAATAGGAAGACAGTATAGATTTTC
>JAITPF010000046.1 GCA_031289585.1 Endomicrobium sp.
ATATGCGCCACTTCCAATAGTTAGTTTAAACGCAAATGTTTTACTTGTTCCTTTCTTTGTATCAGATTGCCAAATCCCAATATCTGGGCATCTGGGGTTAACAGACACGAGTTCACAAGCCGAGATTCAAGAATTTGAAAGATTCCTTATCGCTAAACTTACAGTTGACGAACTCTATAGAAAAACATATTCTAGCAAAAGTTTACCAGTAGTTGTAGCCGCAGTTTCACCTTCACCTTTAGCTGAAGCTCCACCACCAGCAGCGTCTGTAGTTAAAGCTCCACCACCTGCAGCGAGGCGAGCTCCTGTAAAAAGAGGGGGAGGTCCTTCTGATGAACAAGGTTTCGAAGTTGTTGCAACAGCAAGCAGCGCCTCAAAAACGGCAGTCGCAGCACCACCAGCAGCATCTGGAGCGAGGCGAGCTCTTGTAAAAAGAGGGGGAAGTCCTTCTGATGAACAAGCTTTACAAGTTGGTGCAACAGCTGCGAGAGGACTTGGAGCAGAATTGCTAAGACTAGGGGAAAAGTCCATAAGCAGCGCTTCAGAAACGGCAGTCGCAGCTAGTCGTGTAAATGTTGCTATGCAAGCTGCGTTAGCCGCTACGGTTGACATTCAAACGCAATTGCAACTTGCTATAATGTCAAAGTTTATGTCTTCTATCAAAGATTTCCAAGAGTATCAAGTTGCGCTTATGCAAGAAGCAGCTCAAGCTGCCCGCGACGGCAATTATTTTACTGATGGTATGAATTTAGAGATTTTAGATAAAGTTGCTGCAGTATTGCCAGCAGATCTTAGAGAAGTATTTAGACAAAATATTTCAAGCAAAGAAGACGCTTCAGGAGGCGTTGTTATGTCGTATAACAGCGCAGACGGAAAGATACATATAAATTACGCAATGTTACGCGCAATGTTCTTTGACAAAGAAGGAAATATTCAAAATACAGAACTCTTAGAAGTATTTGTAAGGCACGAGTTTAGACACAAAGATTATGCCGAATCTTCAAACCAAGTAAAGAGAGCAATTCACGCCATACCAAGTTTAGAAGAATTTATAATTTCAATGGGCGATATTTATGACTGGACACGGCTAAATCCACAAACGGAGGCAGTACAAGTAGGATACGAACAAGCAATAAGATTTTTAATATCAGAAATTCCTTATATACAGGCAGCAGCTAATATCGGCTATGAAACAGCAAAAAGCGTAGCAGCAACCCAAGCAACATATTACAGAACAATAGAAGACGGAGTGATAGAACTGATAGCGCCCATATATGCGCAAGATCCTGCGATGTTTGCAAAAACTGACGATAAAAAATCTCTAAGACTGGTAGTGGTAGATTCGGCCGACGGGGCACAAACGTCCGCATTTAATCAAGCAAAAATATTAAGAGATAACGGCTACTCAACAGCAGTAGTAGAACACATATCCAGTATTACTGATGTAGCCGGTTGCTACAAAATGCCAGTAAATGTTTCATTTACAGCAAACGGTACAGACTTAGTGTATGACGTATATGTAAGGCAAGTTGATGGAATTCATATAATTGGGTTGAAATTAAAGAGTGATATCAGCGTAGAATTGAACACATCACAAAACTTCGCAGCAGCAGCTCTGTCTTTTGCAAGCGATGTTAACACAAATAGAGTTTTAAGAAATAGTTTCAACGCATTAAAAAAAGATGCTGCTTTAATGTATGGAGTAACAAGCAATCTAGAAATAAATCCAACAGGTATAGCAATGATAAATTTTGTAGGTTTTCCTACAGAATTTGCAGGTGTTGCTTCCTCCCACCTTTCCACCTTTGGGGGAGATTCTCCTTCTGTTATCTCTTCCCTTGCGGGAGAAAGTGAGACAGAGTCTTGGGTGAAGGGTGCCTTAACAGGCGTTTACGTCGCAACGGATCAAGAAATCGCAGAAAGTAACCTAACAACAATAGACCAAAACATTAAAGCTGAGCAGCTTTATAAACTTGACCAACAAGAGAAATATTACCAAATTAGCGTAAGAAGCAGCAAAATAGATACAAGATTTGTTGAAAAAGCAGTATGGGCAAAAAAGAAAGAAGGGGCTACAGCAATAATATTAGACGTTACAAATGATATTGATCTCAATGATTCTGCCACAAAAGAAAGATTAACGCTAGCAGCGACAACAATACGCGCGCTAGGGTTAAGAGCAACAATAAAAATAGACGTTTCAAAACTGACAGGAAATTTTATTGACGTGTTTAACACACTGTTTGAATTAGGATTTGATGGAATAAGCATTGAAGCTGTAAATGTGGAAAATATAGAAACGCTAAAATCGGCATTAGATGCGCTCAAAGCATCTTCAGCAGCAAACGCTATAGAAGCAAGGAATACAATGCATCTAAAAGACGAGAATATAAAAGAACAGCTCTTTGCAGTATTAGAAACAGAAATAAATAATTATAATACGCTTTTCATAACAGAGTTTGACATAGAAACAGGCGAAGCGCTGATAGCGGCACAAAAAGCGCTGGAAGCGTCAAGAAGAGGATACGAAAGAGGAAGAAGAGCAGCAGACACAAATATTGTTGTAAGAGCAGCAAATATTAGAGCGTTGTCTAGCATAATAACGAGAGATTTTTCAATCATTACAGCTGCCCAACTAAGACAAGCTGTAAGAACGGCAGGCGTCAACACGGAAATAGCAAAACATATAGGTAGAGTGCTTAATGGAGTATCTGATGATGCAAGAGGTACAGAGTCTATTATAGAAGCAGTAGGTTTTGTGAGAGGAATTGTTGAATCTTGTTTAACAAATCAATATATGCAAGCGTTTGATATTACACAGGAAATATTTGACATGAACGAAATGTCCGATAGAGAATCGCTGGGCGTAATGCTTACAGCATTATTTGTAGCAAAACCAGAAGTATTTGAAAGTCCAGCTTCTTTGAGGACGTATTTTGACGAAGCAAACAGCAGTTTAATTAACAGTCCAAACGGACAAATGTCATTGTTAGAACAAAGAAAAGGAGTTATACGTTTTGTCAATTCCCTTGTTGAAGAGTTTGAATTAGCAAAACAAGTTGCTGATAAGACTGATCAAATACAAACATTAACAATAAGTTTAGCGATAATAAACGAGTCTATGAACAAGATATCGTTTAGTAGAATTATAGAAGAAACCAAAAAACGGGCAAAAATTTCATCAGCTACTATTCGCAACATCCTCCGCGCCGCATGAGATACGTTTTTGTTTTTTAGATGTCATTCCCGCGTACGCGAAAAACGTGGATTCCTGTTTTCACGTGTATATGACCGGTATTTTTTTATCTTATCCGTCATTGCGAAAGCCCGAGGGTTGTGGCAATCTTTCTTTTAACAACATAGATTGCTTCGTCGGGGCTTTGTCCCTCCTCGCAATGACGGCTTGCATTTAGTCGCCGAGAGGCTAAACAGCCTAAAAGCGAAAGATTTATTTGAAAGAACAAAAAAAATCGTTTAAAATAAAACGCGTGCAAACAGACAATGGGAGTGAATTTGATGGACATAGTCATGATTATTTAAAGGGAAATAACTTAACGCATTTTTGGAATTATCCAAGAAGTCCAAAAAGTAATACATATATGGAACGATTTAACAGGACGATAAAAGAGGAGTTTGCTTATAGGAATGAAAATTGCATAGACAATTGCCAAGAAGCAAATGAAAGGATAAAAGATTGGATATTTTGGTATTATACGCAAAGATTTGCATAGAGGCTTAAATTATCAAACGCCTCTAAAGTCCAATTTGTTTATAAACGACTACATAATTTGACAAAGAAAAAGTAATTATTGTACAATCTAGACAATTAAATAATAAAGTAGTCGTCCCGACTCACCTTTACCTAAATGTAATTTGAGGGAAGAGGTTAAAAGTATAAGAGAATAGTTTTTTATATTATATGTTACGGGGCGGAATTTATTTCCGACCCCGATTTTTATTGAAAAATTGGCAAGAACAAAATTCAAATTGCCAAGAGGGGGAGACGTCGAAAACAGAAAAATTCGTATAAATCAATTTATTAGGGTGGCTGAAGTAAGACTGGTTGATTATGATGGAACAATGGTAGGAGTAGTAAAAATAGCTGATGCTTTATCAAGAGCTCAGGCAAAAGATTTGGATTTAGTTGAAATTTCTCCACAGGCTAAACCACCTGTTTGTAAAATAGTTAACTTCTCCAAATTTAAGTATGAAATGGATAAAAAAGAAAAAGAAGCTAAAAAGAAACAAAAAAATTCTCAACTTAAAGAAGTAAGAATAAGACCTCGTATAGGTGGGCACGATTTAGAAATTAAAATTAAACATGCTAGAGAATTTATTATTAATGGGGATAAAGTACAGCTTACGGCAATGTTTTCAGGAAGAGAAATGCAACATAAAGATTTAGGGATTAAAATTATGGACAAAATAAAGGAATCTTTAGTAGACATTGCAGATCCCGAAGGAAGAATTTCTTCAATGGGGACAAGAGTATTCTTGACTTTAAGTCCAAAAAAGAAAATAAAGTAAAATAAATTGATTTAATATAATAGCAAAAATTATGTTATGTTTGGAAATTGCAAGCATAAAACAGTTTACTGTATCATGGGGGGAGTAAAATGCCTAAAATGAAAACGCACAGCGGGGCGAAAAAACGCTTTAAAGTTACGGAAAAAGGAAAAGTTAAATATAAAAAGCCTGGACAGAGGCATCTTTTGACCGGAGATTCAGGTAACCAAAACAGAAAAGCAAGAAAATCTGTTATAGTTGCAAAAACAGATATGAAGACAATGAAAAAAATTATGCCATATAGTTTTTAAAAATTAGTGTGGCTGTGAAAAAAGTTGTATTTGTACCCGCGAAAGCGAATTCTCAGTTTGTCTTTAAAATCTTACCATAATTTATGTCTGGGCTGGATATTTAATGAGAATAATTATAATATAATTTAAGTAATTCAAGGAGACTTCCAATGCGTATAAAAAGTGCGGTATATACAAGACAAAGAAAGAAAAAAATATTTAGACTTGCAAAAGGATCTTATGCAGCAAAGAAAAACCGTTGGAGAATGGTAATTCAGCAGGTAGAAAGATCTCTTAACTATGCTTATACTGGAAGAAAAGACAATAAAACAAATTTCAGAACTCTTTGGATAGTTCGTCTTAATGCTGCAGTAAGAGAGGAAGGTATCTCTTACAACAGATTTATTTCTGGTCTTAAAAAGGCTAATATTACCATAGATAGAAAAATGCTTGCAGAAATTGCAGTGAATGATAATCTTACATTTAAACAGCTTGTTGAGATTGTTAAAGCTGCATAAATTAATGTTATTCTCCAATAAAAGCGGTAATATTGTTTTTTCTTGGATTCATAATAGTAGATACGATGCTTTTGTTGTTGTCTGGTATTTATAAAATTTGGCAGATGAAGCAAAAGAAATGTACTCAGAGGGTTACTATTAACACTAGAGCCAGTTTACACTAATAATACAAAAGTGTCACAATGATGGACAAAACTAAAAGAAAAAGTTGCCGCATTGCCTTTGTACCTTCGCTGCCTTTGACAATGCGCAACACTAGATCTCTGTCGTCATTGCAAGTCTACGAAGTAGGCGCAGCAATCTATATAAGTATTGCAAAACGGCCAAAAATTCTTCAAAAATCCATGCAGCACTTTCGTCCTATTAGATAGACTCAACAAACTTATTTAGATTGAAAATTAATAAACAAGGATTTTGTGATGAATAATATTGAATGTATTATTAATGAAGCGACGGAAAAAATAAAAAATGCTGATATTGTAGTACTTGAAAATTTAAAAGTTGAGTATCTAGGGAGAAATGGTATTTTAACGCAGATTTTAAAGTCTTTGTCTCAATATTCTATTGAGGATAAAAAAAGAATTGGTTTGGAAGCAAACAAAGCAAAAAGTATTATTGAAAATGAAATTGATAAAAAAAAGGAAAGTCTTAAAAAAGCTTTGCTTGATGAGAAAGTGCAGAAAGAAAAATTGGATTATTCATCAAGTTTTTACTTCCCATTTTCAAAAGGTAGTTTTCATCCTGTTATACAAACAATACAAGATATAAGTTCTGTTTTTAAATCTCTTGGTTTTTCGGTTGCCGAAGGTCCCGAGATAGAAACTGATTGGTACAACTTTGAAGCTTTAAATATCCCTGAAAGCCACCCAGCAAGGGATACGCAGGATACTTTTTATCTCGACAATGTGAAGAATTTGCTTAGAACTCATACTTCCTCTGGGCAAATTCGTGTTATGGAAAAACAAAAACCGCCGATAAAAGTTATTGTACCTGGAAGAGTTTATAGAAACGAAGCATCGGATGCTTCGCATTCTTCAACGTTTCATCAAATTGAAGGTCTTGTAGTAGATGAAAATGTAACATTTGTAGATTTAAAGGCAGTTCTTTCGAATTTTATACATAAGTTTTTTGGGTTCGAATTAGGTGTACGTTTTAGACCATCACATTTCCAATTTACAGAACCGTCGGCAGAAGTTGATATGCAGTGTCCTTTTTGTAAGGGTAATGGTTGTAGAGTATGTAAAAATTCTGGTTGGATTGAGACGTTGGGTTGTGGTATGGTGCACCCTAATGTTTTAAAAGCTGTTAGTTATGATCCTGGAAAATATACAGCTTATGCTTTTGGGATAGGAGTCGAGAGAATTACAATGTTCAAACATGGAATAGATGATATACGTTTGTTTTATGAAAATGATTTAAGGTTTTTAAAACAATTTTAAAGGGTATTTTAATAGCTTAATCCAATATTGTATATAAGTTCAAATGCGTGAAAACGAGTATCTATGTTTGAAAGTTTACAGCTGCGTCCGTCATAACAAGAAATATTATTTTGAGAAGGATTAGTAAAAATGAAAATATCATATAATTGGCTTAAAAAGTTTGTAGATTTTGAATTATCTCCTAAGGAACTTACAGAAATGTTAGTTTCTGTAGGCATTGAGTCCTTTGTTGTTTCAAGTGTATGCGACTGGAGCAATGTTATTACTGTAAAAGTTTTAGATGTACAAAAACATCCGGGGGCGGATAAACTTTCTTTATGTAAAGTAAGTGATGGCTCAAAAGAATACTCAATAGTATGTGGTGCAAAAAACATTGCAACGGGGCAAATTGTCCCTCTTGCAAAAATCGGAGCTGTATTGCCTGGAAATTTTGAAATAAAGAAATCTAAAATAAGAGGAATAGAATCCGAAGGGATGATATGTTCTGAGTCTGAGCTTGGGCTTAAAGAAAAATCCGAAGGTATTTTAGTTCTTAAAGAAAATACAAAAATTGGCGTTGCTCTTGAAAACGTTTTAGATGAATTTGATTCAATAATCGAAATAGAAATAACAACAAACAGAGGCGACTGTTTAAGTTATTTAGGAATTGCAAGGGAAATAGGTGCAAAACTGCGCAAAGTAGCGTCTCTTCCAATAATAAAAACTTTCAATGTTGCGGACTTAAATTGTGTTGAAATAAAATCTGACTTGTGCTTACGTTATATAGGGGCAATTATCTCTGGTGTTAAAGTAGGACCATCGCCAAAATGGATTACAGCCACTCTTGAAAAGAGTGGCATAAGATCTATTAATAATGTAGTTGATATAACTAATTATGTTATGATTGAACTTGGGCAACCACTACATGCTTTTGATATAACAAAGCTTTCATCTAAAAATATTATTGTAAGAAAAGCTGGTGATTTTGAAAAGATAACTGCTCTTGACGGTAAAGAATATAAACTTGATTCCGAAATGCTTGTAATAGCAGATACTAAAAAGCCTGTGGCAATTGCTGGAGTAATGGGCGGGCAATATTCTGGTATTGACGAAAAAACGGGAACGATATTTTTGGAAAGTGCAATTTTTGATGCAGTTTCAATAAGAAAGACTTCAAAAAAATTAAATCTTTCAACTGATTCATCTTATAGATTTGAAAGAGGTTTAGGTTGGGATATAACTGATTTTGCGTTGTGGAGAGCAGCTAACCTAATAATTGAATTTGCAGATGGAAAAATTGAAGCAAGGGAAGATTTCAATATTGTAGAATATGAAAAAACAAAGATAGCTTTGAGATTTGAAAGAGTATCTAAAGTTTTAGGTTATGCCATTGAAAAGGAAGAAATATCGGAAATTTTAAGATATTTAGAGATAGATTTACAACCAAAAGGAGAAATAATCCTCTGCACTATTCCATCTTGGCGCAATGATATAAAAGAAGAAATAGATTTAATTGAAGAAATAGTAAGAATTAAAGGATATGATAGTATCCCATCTCTTGAAAATAATGTTCAGATATATACGTCAAATAATTCATTTCTACCAGCTGTTGTTGAAGAATTCAGGGTTAAATTAAATGGACTTGGTTTTAGTGAAGCTTTAAATTACAGTTTTTTGGAAATCAACGAATTAAAAAAGTTTGATTTAAAATATTTTTACAAAATATCAAATCCTATATCAAAAGAAAATGAAGTTTTAAGACCTTCTTTGCTGCCGTCATTGTATAAAAATCTTCTACTTAATATTGGACAGAATTTTGAAACTGTAACTTTATTTGAGTACGGTAAGGTTTTTAATGAGTTTGGAGAGAGAAAAACTTTTGCAGCTATAATGTATGGTAAAATTTGGCAAGAATGGTGGAAATGGGCAGAACAAAAAATTAGTCCAAAGTATGATTTTTACTTTGGCGGCGGAATAGTAAAAAACATTTTACCGTCAGATGAATTTATAATAGCGGAGAATTTAAATCCTAAAAATTATTACCACTTAGGAAAAACTGCGTCTGTTATTTATAGAGGAAAATCCGTAGGGCAATTTGGCGTTTTAAAGCCGTCAATAACTGATGATATTAAAGATATTAAAGGCGACGTCTTCTATTTTGAAATTGATTTAGAGTTACTTAAGACCGTTTGTGTCGAGCGAAATTCTTTATATAAGGCATATTCAAAATTTCCTGTAGTAAAGAGAGATATTTCTGTGATTGCAGATAAATCTTTACAGTTTTCAAAAATAGAAAAAGTTATTAAAAATATTATGAAATCTAATGGTATTTTAAAAGAATATTCATTGTTTTCAGTATATTCTGATGAATCTAAACTGGGAGCTGGCAAAATCAGTTATTCATTTAGATTGTCATATAAAAACAATGAGAAAACATTAACTGATGAAGAAGTTAATAAAGATATAAATGTGTTATTACAAAAGCTAGATAGCGAGCTAAGCGTTAAATTAAGACTCTAATTATAAAAAGACTTCACAGATGTAAGCTCATGTCGATTAGTTATTAACGGAACTACTTTAGGAAAATAAAGTGATAATAAAAAAAGTTCAAGATACAATTCAAAATTATTTTGAAGATAATTCTGGTGTTACAGGTTCAAATGCTGATTTTGTTGCAATAGCTGAAACTGAAAATGACGTATCTGCGTTTCTTTCTGAAATGTCCAAATCAAAAACGCCGGTAACAATTGCCGGAGCGCTTACAGGCAATACTGCTTCTGGACTTGCGTTCGGTGGAAGTGTATTATCTTTAGAAAAACTAAATAAAATAAGCGAAGTAAAAAAGATTGACAATAATGAAGCTGTAATTACAGTTCAATCCGGAGCAAGAATCTGTGATATAAAATCAAAAGCTCAAAGCGAAAGCTGGATGTATCCACCGGATCCAACTGAAAAAAATGCATATATTGGTGGAAATATTTCGACCAATGCTTCTGGAGGTAGAGGTTTTAAGTTTGGCGTAACAAGAGATTATATAAAAGCATTAAAAATTGTTTTTTCGGATGGTTCTTATAGTTTTATTGAAAGAGGAAAATGGTTTGCTGATAAGAATGGAGAAATAATTTTTGATACAAGTAATGGTAAAAAACACATAGTACTTCCCAAATATCATCTACCTGTTATAAAAAATGCTGCAGGATACTACAATTATCTCAATGCTGATTTAATAGATGTTTTTATAGGTTCAGAGGGCACTCTTTGTGTTATTGTAGAAGCTGTTCTTAAACTTATTCCTCATTTTAAGGATGCTTTCGGCGGAATAATATTTTTTGAAAACCGCGATAGCTCATACGAATTTGTAAATAAAATAAAAAATCTTTCAAAAAAAACGAAAGAAGAAAAATGGGAAAACTCAGTCAGCGCAATGTCTTTAGAGTATTTTGATAGAAATGCGTTGCTTATGATAAAAAATGATTATCCCATTATTCCAGCAAATGTTGAGGCTGGTATTATGTTTGAACAAGACATATATGAAAACAACTTTGATATTTTGATGGATAAGTGGATTGAGATAATTAGTAGTAGCGGTATAGATTTAGGAAAAGTTTGGTTTGCTTCAAACTTAGCAGAGCAGGAAGAGTTTAGAGCTTTTAGACATAGAATTCCAGAACGTGTAAATGAATTAGTAAAAAAAAATAAAATTCCAAAAGTTGGTACAGATTTTGCTGTTCCAGAAGGGAAACTTCCTGAAATTATCGATTTTTGCGATAAGGAATTTAAGAAAACGGGTATTTTTAATTTAACGTTTGGACATGTAGGCGAAAATCATTTACATGCAAACATTGTAGCTTCAAATAAGGAAGAATATGAACAATGCAGACAGATGTATGCAGATATTGCACAAAAGGCTGTTGAACTTGGCGGAACAGTTTCTGCGGAACATGGAATAGGAAAACTTAAACATGTTTTTTTGGAAAAAATGATTGGCGAAAAAGGCTTTAAAGAGATGGCAAAATTCAAAAAAAGCCTTGATAAATTCGGAATTTTAGGACAAGATAATATATTTCCTAAAATTTATCTTTTCTAATTAAATTAAGAATTATAAAGCCGCGATTGAAAAATATTCCCGTGCGTTTCTTGTGGTAATTCCACAATGCTCAACGTTTTTGTCTATATAAATATTGTATAATAACTCAAATAAGATAAATTTTAATGGGATAGGTAAAATAATGGAAGAAAAGAAATCATTGGATATTTTAAGACATTCTGCAGCGCATATAATGGCGGCAGCTGTTAGAGAACTTTTCCCTGGAACAAAAGTTGCAATTGGTCCGTCGATAGAAGATGGTTTTTATTATGATTTTGATAGAGCAGAGCCTTTTACTATAGATGATTTGGTAAAGATTGAAGAAAAAATGAAAGATATAATAAAAGAAAATTATCCTTTTGTGTGTTCGTCTATGCCTAAGGACGCGGCTATTAAGGAATTTCAGGAAAAAGGCGAGAAATATAAAGCTGAAATAGTATCGCAAATTGAAGGTGGTAAAGTAAATATATATAAGTCTGGAAATTTTACTGATTTGTGCAGAGGTCCCCATATAGGTTCAACAGGAGAATTAAAATATTTTAAGCTTCTTTCTGTTGCAGGCGCTTATTGGAGAGGCGATTCTTCAAGAGAACAACTTCAGAGAATTTACGGTACGGCGTTCCTTACAAAAAAAGATTTAGAAGATTATTTGAATAAGATTGAAGAAGCTCAAAAAAGAGACCACAGAAAACTCGGGAAAGATTTAGATCTATTTAGTGTTAACGATGCTGTTGGCGGCGGTTTGGTTTTATGGCATCCAAAAGGCGCTCTTTTGAGAGATATTATTGAAAGCTATTGGAAAAAATTTAATCTTGAAAATGGCTATGAACTTCTGTTTACCCCACACATTGCAAGCGAAGAGCTTTTTAAAATAAGTGGTCATTTGCAGACTTATTGCGAAAATATGTATGCGCCTATGGAAATAGAAGGAAAACCGTACCGTGTGAAACCTATGAACTGTCCAATGCATTTGATGATATATAAAACTAAGCTTCATTCTTATAGAGAACTTCCAATAAGGTATGCAGAGCTTGGTACAGTTTATAGATTTGAGAAATCAGGTGTTTTACATGGACTTTTGAGAGTTAGAGGATTTACTCAGGATGATGGACATGTTATTGTTGCTCCAGAACAGCTTGAAGAGGAAATGCTTAGAGTTTTTAATATGGCTGTAGATTGTCTTAAAACTTTTGGCTTTAGTGAATATAAAATTTATCTTGCCACAAGACCTGAGAAAAAATATGTAGGTAAAGTAGAAGATTGGCAAAAAGCACAAAATTCTATTGAAAATGCTTTGAAGAAAACAGGCTATGAGTATGAACTTGATGAAGGTGGAGGAGCTTTTTACGGACCAAAAATTGATATAAAAATAAAAGATGCCTTATGCAGACTTTGGCAATGTTCAACTATTCAGTTTGATTTTAATCTTCCAGAAAGATTTGATATTACTTATGTTGATTCAACTGGAAAGAAAACAAGACCTTATATGATTCATAGAGCATTAATGGGCTCTTTGGAAAGATTTATAGGCGTTCTTTTGGAACATTATGACGGTGCGCTTCCTCTTTGGATTTCTCCTGTACAAGTAGCGATAATAAATATTAACGAAGAACAACAAGAATATTGCAATGAGTTGTTACAAAAATTGAAAAAGAATGGCATAAGAGTTATTTTTGATGGCAGAAACGAAAAAATTGGACATAAAATAAGAGAAAATGCAATGCAAAAAATTCCTTATATGGCAGTTGTTGGAAATAAAGAAAAAGATACAGGTTCGGTTGCCGTAAGAGCAAGAGGTAATAAAGATTTAGGTGTTATGACTGTTGATAATTTTATTTCTCTGATAAAAGAAAACGATGCTTCTAGAGTCTGTTCACTCTAGTAAGGCAAAAGTGTTAGGAGCAAAAATAAGAAGAAGCAAAGGATATTATCAGTTTGGATATTAAATTTTTGAAAAAAATACATAATAACTTTATCATTACTTATATAAAAAATATGTGTAGGTGGTAAATGAATGAAGCATGTTGATGAAGTAAAAATAAACTCTTTGCTAAAGATAGAAGCAACTAAAGAAGAAATTTGTAGTATTTTAAAAAAAACAAAACAACTCAAGAGACTTAGTCTAGAAGAATCTGCAAAACTTTTATCGGTAACCGATTCTACTCTTCTTGAAAAAATTTACGAAACTGCTTTTTATATAAAAAACGCTATATACGGTAAACGAGTTGTAATATTTGTGCCGCTTTATATAAGCAATTTCTGTGCAAACAGTTGCCTTTATTGCGGTTTTGCCGCAAATAATAAACTTAGTGTAAGGAAAAAACTTACAATTGCAGAAATAAAAAAACAGACAGAAATACTTCTTAAAAGAGGTCATAAACGCATTTTAATGGTAGCAGGAGAAATGGCTTCTTCGAAAGAGAATATAGATTATTATATTGATGCTATTAAAGCAATTTACAGTGTAGATTATAAAGGCAATAAAATAAAAAGAGTAAATGCAAATGTTGCGCCGATGAGCGTTGGTGATTTTAAAAGATTAAAAGAAGCAGGTATTGGTACATATCAAATATTCCAAGAAACTTATCACGAAGAAACTTACAGAAAGCTTCATATCGCAGGAAGAAAAATCGATCCTAATAATCGTTTAGATGCAATAGATAATGCATTTAAAGCTGGAATTGACGATGTTGGAATAGGACCTTTGTTAGGTCTTTATGATCATCGTTTTGAAGTTCTTGCAATGCTTATGCATATAGAATATCTTGAAAAAACTTATGGAATAGGACCTCACACCATTTCTGTTCCGCGTATTGAACCTGCACCTGGATCTGCGTATGCGTCAAATCCAGAATATCTTATTACAGATGAAGAGTTTAAAAAACTTGTAGCTATTTTAAGGCTTTCTGTTCCTTATACTGGAATAATAATGTCAACAAGAGAGACTTCAAGACTTAGAGACATTCTTGTAAATTTAGGAGTTTCACAGATAAGTGCAGAATCAAAAGTTACTCCAGGCGGGTATGAAGAAAATTCTGTACATAATAATAAACTTGAAAGACAATTTAGCATAAATGACCAAAGATCGCTTGATGAAATAGCGTATTCTTTACTTTCGCAAGGATTCCTACCAAGTTTTTGCGCAGCATGCTACCGCAAAAAAAGAACAGGACAACATTTTATGGATTTAGCAAAGCCGGGCGAAATAAAAAATATGTGTGATATAAATGCTTTAGTTACTTTAAAAGAGTACCTTGAGGATTTTGCAAAGCCTGAAGTAAAAAAATTGGGTTATAAACTTATTGAAGAATATAAAATAAGACTTGATGGTTCAAGTTTAAATATTCTTGAAAAATTCTTTAAAAATATTGATAATGGCATTAGAGATGAATATATTTAGAGTCTGTTTGCTCTATTAGTATGAACATTATCTTTCCCTATAAAACTACTGAAATTAATAATCGCAGATATTTAGGTAATAAATATAAATTTTATCTTTTGTAAAAAAAATCATTAATGATAATTGTAATAATATTGACAAGACTTAGTATAGTAAAAATATAAAGAAGTATCTTTTTAAGTCCCGATTTTAACAGTTTTGAAAGAAAATAAGTTTAGAAGATATGTTAATGATTTCAAGTTTCTTTAATTTTGCATCTTAGTTATGCAAGAGGACTAATGAAACAATTTATATCAGAAAAAAAATTCCCATATAAACATTTTACTACTACTAAATTTGCTAGCAATATGAAAGATGAGATTGTAAGAAATTCTTTTTTATCTTCACTAAAGTTAAATCCAGTAAATTTAGTACTTGCAAATCAAGTTCATAGTAATAATGTAAAAATAGTTAATGCTTTCAATAAAAATTCTTTTATTGATAACTGCGATGGATTAATTACTACAGATAAAGATGTAATGCTTGGTATTTTCACCGCAGATTGTGTTCCTTTGCTTATGTCCTGCGGAAATTGTGAATTTAAAGCTGCAATTCATGCGGGATGGAAAGGGCTTTTTGCAGGGATAATAGAAAACACTCTTGATATATTAAAAAAAGATTTTTGCATAAAAATAGAAGAAATAAAAGTTTATATAGGTCCACATATTTGTTCGCGTTGTTATGAAGTAGGTTATGAAATGGAAAATAGGTTTAATGTTAAACCCAATAAGAATAAATTAAATTTATCGGAAATAATTTGTAATAAATTAAAAAAATGCGGAATAAATAAAATTTTTGATATAAAACGTTGTACTTTTCACGAGGAAAGTTCATTTTTTTCATACAGACGCAATCAATGTTTAGAAAGAATGCTTTCTATAATTTATGCTTAATAGATAAAACGGTAAAAAAGGGCAGGTTAAATTAAAAGAATGTTATATAAATATCCACAGTTAGAAAACAATGATATTTTTATTAAAAATTAAGCTGAGGTTCGTGAAGTTGCCGCTGAAAAAGCTATAGAATATATTAAAAGTGTATAAATTAAGTCTTTTTAGTTTGCTATAATTATTATACAGTCGTAATTGTAACTATAATGTGTTAGATTGATTTTTAATACTACACTGCGAATTTTCCGCAGATTTGTAGGGTAATTATCTTATGATAGTTATAGTGTTAATTCCGTCCCACACACTGTCGAAGGCAGCGAGATTAAGACAAACCCAGTGTGTGGGAAAAGTTCATACGTATAAAATTTGATACTACACAGTAAACTGTGTGGAGTTTTATTGGGAGGAAGTGTATGCCGTCAAAATTACAACAAGCAAGACAATCTATAGACAAAGTTGATAGAGAGATAACAAAACTTATAAATAAAAGGGCTAACCTTGCTTTAGATATTGCTAAAGTAAAGAATAAAACTGATAGTAAGATTGATGGCATTATTTATGTGCCGTCACGAGAAAAAGAAGTTTTTAAAAATGTTAATTCTGTCAAAGGTGTTTTAGGTGATGAAGCGCTTAAAAATATATATACGGAAATAATAAGCGCTTGCAGGAATTTAGAAAGTCCAACTAAAGTGGCATTTTTAGGACCTTGGGCTACGTTTACACATCAAGCAGCAGTTATAAATTTTGGATCTTGCGGATATTTTATTCCTGTTGCAACTCCGCAAGAAGTAATTGCTGAAGTTGAGAGTGGCAGAGTAGATTTTGGCGTTATACCTGTTGAAAATTCAAATGAGGGTTCGGTAAATATTACTCTTGATATACTTGTTGAAACAGAACTCAAAATATGTGCTGAAATGAGTTTAAAAATAGAACAGTGCTTTCTTGTAAAAGAACCTGAAGCTAAAATTGTAAGAATATATTCGCATCCACACGCTTTAGCACAGTGTAGAACTTGGATTTCAAGAAATTATCCAGATGTAGAACTTATACCAGTTTCTTCTACAGCAGAAGCTGCAAAAAAAGCTGCTAAAGAAGATTTTGCTGCTGCAGTTGCTTCAGAAGTATCTGCAAAAATTTATGATTTGTACATTTTGCAGAAAGGCATACAAGACAGCAGAGAAAATTTTACAAGGTTTTTTGTTATAGGTAAAATTTTAACAAAGCCAAGTGGTAAAGATAAAACAAGTTTAGTTTTTATAGTTAAAGATAAAGTGGGATCACTATATAATATACTTGGAATTTTTAACAAGAATAATGTAAATTTAACAAAAATCGAATCTCGTCCTACAAAGAAGAAAGCATGGAAGTACATGTTCTTTGTTGATTTTAAAGGACATGTTGAAGATAAAAATATAGCAAAAACCATAGAAAGTTTAAAACGCAGCAGTATTTTTGTAAAAAGCTTAGGTAGCTATCCAAAAGCTTAAACATTAATATATAATTCTAAAATAGTGTACTGCACGCTTTGAAAGTGAAGCATCCTTATGATAAATAAAAATACGTATCAGGAAGAAAAATGGAAATAGCAAAAATAATCAGAAAAACATGTCAAGGCTTTGAACCGTATATTGCGGGAAAACCTATAGAAACGCTTAAAAGAGAATTAGGACTTAGCTCAGTTGTCAAACTTGCCTCAAATGAAAATCCATTAGGAGCTTCAAAAAAAGCTCTTAAAGCTATAAAAGAAAATTTATATAAAGTATTTTTTTATCCAGATTCCAATTCTTATGAACTGAAAGAGGCTTTGTCAAAACGATACAGCTTGCCAACCAGTAATATTTTTACAGGCGCAGGTGGGGATGAAATAATAGAATTGATAGCTAAATTATTTTTTGAGTCCGAAGATGAAATAGTTATATCAAAACATACTTTTATAAGATATGCAATGGCAGCAAAGTTAATGGGTTCAAAAGCAATTGTGGTCCCAATGAAAGATGGTTTTGTGTACGATTTGCTGGGTTTAGTAAAAGCGTGTACTAAAAAAACAAAAGCGGTTTTTGTAACAAACCCTAACAATCCTACAGGAACATATAGTACAAAAGCGGAACTTATGGAATTTTTGCAAAAGCTACCTTTAAATAAATTTGGTGTTAAACCTCTTGTTATACTTGATGAGGCTTATTTTGAGTATGCTTCTTTGGAAAAAGATTATCCTGATGGACTTAACTTTCTAAAAGATAACCCCAATCTGATAATTTTTAGAACTTTTTCAAAAATTTATGGACTTGCTGGCTTGAGAGTTGCTTATGGTTTTGCAAATAAACAGATAGTAGATTATATTGAAAGAACAAGACCTCCTTTTAATGTTAATCTCTTGGCACAGGTTGCGGCGGCAGCTGCAATAACAGACAAAGAACAGGTTATAAAAAGCCAAGAATTTGTGAAAGAAGAAAAAGAATATCTATATAAAGAATTAAAAAAACTAAAAATAGAATATATTATATCTGCAACAAATTTTGTTCTTTTTAATTCGTTACCATTAAAAGGTAAAGAATTGTTTATGAAACTCCTTAAAGAGGGGGTAATAGTAAGAGCGATGGATGAATATGAACTCTCATATTGGGTAAGAGTAACAGTTGGTCTTCATAAAGAAAATGAATTATTTATAAGAAAATTAAAAGTACTTATAAGAGATAGTAAAAAATAAAATTAACTTAAGTAAAGGAGAGATTATGATAATAACCTTAAAAAAAGGTGCAAAACAGAAAGAAATTACAATAGTAACAGATAAAATTAAATCTTTGGGCTATAAACCTCATATTTCAAAGGGAAAAGATATTACGATAATAGGAATGATAGGTGAGTATGCCGAAAAATATAAGGATGTTTTTGAAGCCATGGATGTAGTAGAACATATAAGTGAAATACAAAAACCTTATAAACTTGCTTCAAGAGAGTTCAAAAAAGAGAATACAGTAATTAAAATAAGTAGAAATGTTGAAATTGGTGGTAAAAAAATACATGTTATGGCTGGACCATGCGCTATTGAAAGCAAAGAATTAATGTTTAATACTGCAAAAATAATTAAAGAAGCAGGTGCAACAATAATTCGTGGTGGAGCATTTAAACCGAGAAGTTCACCGTATGCTTTTCAAGGACTTGGAGAAAAAGGTTTAAAGTATATTGAAGAAGCAAGCGAAAAATTACGTATGCCTACAGTTAGTGAGGCTATGACTATCGAACAAGTTGATCTTTTATCGAAATACTGCGATATTATACAAATCGGTGCAAGAAACGTACAAAATTATGATCTTTTAAAAGCAGCGGGAAAACAAAACAAGCCTGTGCTTTTAAAAAGGGGCATGGCTACAACAGTAAAAGAACTTTTACTTTCAGCTGAATATATACTTTCGCAAGGGAACTATAATGTTATGCTTTGCGAAAGAGGTATAAGAACTTTTGAAGACTCTACGAGATTTACGATGGATTTAAATGCTGTACCTGTACTTAAAAAACTTACACATTTGCCGATAATTTTAGATCCATCGCATGGAATAGGAATAAGAGAACACGTTGGCACAATGGCAAAAGCATGCGTTGCAGTTGGCGCCGACGGTCTTATTATAGAAGTCCACCCATGCCCGCAAGAGGCGCTTTCAGATGGTCCACAAAGTTTATTGCCTGACCAGTTTGAAACTTTAATGAAAGAACTTGACTTAATTGCAAAAGCGATTGGTAGGGAGCTTTTGGATTAAATGTTAAATATTTGCGTTATAGGATTAGGACAAATAGGCGGTTCTTTAGGTTTGGCCTTAAAGGACAAATCTTTGAAGAACTGTTATTACATAATAGGTATAGATAGAAAGCAAGCTACTTTAAATACTGCTCTTAAACTTAAAGCGGCAGACGAAGTGTCTTTATCTCTACATTCTGCAAAAAATGCTGATATTGTTGTTATATGTACGCCAGTAGATACAATAGTACCTTTGTATAAACAATTATCAAATATAGTTAATAAAAATACGATAGTTACCGATGCAGGAAGCGTAAAATATTTTATTGAAAAAGGAATCAAAGATTTTTTAAAAAAAAGCAACGGAATTTCATTTGTTGGGTCTCATCCTATGGCAGGCAGAGAAAAAAATGGAATATTTTCAGCGGATGCAAATATATTTAAAAATGCAAATGTTATTATAACATGTTCGATAAAACAATCGCTAAAAAGTGAAACACTTGTAGCACAGATGTGGAAGGATGCTGGAGCAAATATCGTTAAAATGCCTGCAAAAAAACATGACGAACTTGTTGCTTTTACAAGTCATTTGCCACATGTTATAGCTTTTTTATTAAATAAAATTTATAAAAAGACAAAAAAAAGAAATCCTCAAATTGATATGCTTACAGCAGGGTCTTTTAAAAGTATGACGAGAGTTGCAGCTTCTAGCGCAGATATGTGGGCGCCTATTTTTACTGCAAATAGCCAAAATATTGAAAAATATTTAGACAAATTTATAAAAGAGCTTAGTGCTTTTAAGCAAAATTTAAAAAATAAACAAAAAGTTAAGAAAAAAATTTTAAAGATGCAGGAATGAGGTTATGCACATAACTGGAAAAATTAAAGGAATAAAATATAAAAAAACACTAGAGAAAGATTTAATTAAGTTTAATTTGGAAAAATTTGATATAAACTCATCTTCGTCAAGCTCTTTGGTTTTTGATGGACAAAATTCATTTGCAATTTCAAAATGGATTTCTCCAAAAAGAACACGCTCATATCCATATGAAAGAATATATGATTCTATGCACATATCTAAAAAAATTACCGTAATCCCAATTGTAAAAGATGAAGGTAAAGATGGCGATAGAGATTTTTTGCAATGGGATACTGTTTCTTTAATGTCTTTGCTTGATATTTACGTGATTTTTGCTTACTACTCAGATGCAAAAAAATTAAAAAATAAAATTACGGAACAAAGATTTGATAATGATTATGTTATATCTAAAATTATAGAAATAGAAGGTTATCATAGTTCAGGATTACATTGGAATTTAAAAGAGTCAGCGAATTTACATTTTATAGTAGATAAAGTAAAGTATAACTATTTAAAAATTGAGGAAAAAACAAAAATAAAACTACATAGTTTTAAAGGGATAGATGTTTTTAAAAATAAGATTAGCAAAAACATTAAAGATTTTATGGAATTTTCAAGAGAAAAAGCTAAAAAAGCACAGTTCAGAGAATATAAAACCATACAACCTAAAGAAAATTTAAATATGTTGTCAAAAGCAAAAATAACAATTACAAATTATTTAGGCGGTAAATATTTTTTTACAGTTGACGAAGTTGTGTTAAGTGAAAATATTGTAAATCTTATAGAAAGCAAACATAGTAAAAATTTGATTTTACCAAGTGAATCCGATATAAAAGATGGTTTAATTAAGATGGTTTTGTATTCTAATCTTGACTTTGTTAAAATAAACGGAGCGGTTGTAAAGAGTAAAGCTATTTTAAAATTAACTTCTAAAATGTTTCACGGATCAATCAGTTCAAAATCTATGCAAAAAGATATTGATGATTGTTTAAGAGTAAATTATTTGTCAGAAAAACAAAAAAAACTCATAGAAGAAATTTTTAAAGAAGCTAAAGAAAATAATTTTATTGTATACATTCAGGGGGGAAAGTGATAAAAAGTCCTTTAAGGTATCCGGGTGGCAAAAGCAGAGCGGTTAATTTAATATCAAATATTATTCCGGATTTTAATGAATATAGAGAACCATTTTTAGGCGGTGGATCAATATTTATGCATTTAAAGCAGATTTTTACAGATAAGTTTTTCTGGGTAAATGATTTATATAATGAACTTTATCAATTTTGGCAATACAGTCAAAAAGATATGAGTAAGTTGGTTGATAAGATTTGTGAGTGGAAGTCAAAATATGATGTTGGTAAGAAACTTTACGAGTTTCTCAATAATAATTTATATAACTTTACAGATTTGGAAAAAGCCGCCGCTTTTTTTGTTTATAATCGTATTACGTTTTCGGGAGCGAGTTTAAGTGGTGGTTATAGTGATGCTGCTTTCAGAGGACGTTTTACAGAAAGCAGTATATTAAGATTGAAAAATATTGAAAAAATAATGAAAAATGTGAAAATAACTAATCTTGACTATGAAAAATTGCTTACGAAAGAAGGCGATTCTGTTTTTATCTTTTTAGATCCTCCGTATTTCTCGGCAAGAAAATCAGCTTTATACGGGAAAAATGGGAATTTACATAAAAATTTTGATCACGAACGTTTTGCAACTAATATGAAAAATTGTAGACACAGATGGTTAATAACGTATGATGACAGTAATTATATAAGGAATTTATTTTCTTTTGCAAATATTTTTTCGTGGAATTTAACATACGGTATGCGAAATGTGTCAGATACTGGAGATCAAACTGGCAAAGAAATATTTATTTCGAATTACTTGACTTCGCTACCTGAACAAAGTGATTTTAACTTTTTTGAATATAGAACTAATAAAAATATGGTTTTAACAGATAGAATTTATAGAATTGAATAATACATTTTATTAATTTATTAATGACCAATTAAAAAGGATAATTTAAAACGGTGGAAATAAAGCTAAAGAAAACAGACGCTATTTCAGGGGTGATTGAAGTTCCAGCAGACAAATCTATAACGCATAGAGCTATTATGCTGTCGTCTCTTGCAGAAGGTAATTCTGTTGTAAGAAATTATTTGCCATCAGATGATTGCAATAGAACAATTGAAGCATTTCGTCAAATGGGTGCAGAAATTAAAATTGATAATGGGAAACTTTACATAAAAGGCGCAGGATTGAGCCTTGCAAAACCCCAAGTTGGAAAATATAATATTTATGCAGGCAATTCTGGCACAACTACAAGACTTCTTTCTGGTATTCTTGCTGGACAGAATTTTGAGACAGTTATTACAGGTGATGACAGTCTCTCAAAAAGACCTATGCAAAGAATTATAGATCCTCTATTAAAAATGGGAGCAGAGATTAAATCAACCAATGGATTGTTGCCTTTAATAATAAATGGCAAAAGACCATTAAAATCAATAAATTATGAAAGTGACAAATCAACAGCGCAGGTAAAATCTGCCGTTTTGTTTGCAGGTTTATATGCCGATGGGGTAACGACTTACAGTGAACCTGTAAGATCAAGAGATCATAGTGAAAGAATGTTAAAGGCTTTTGGAGCAGATATCAAGGTTAATGGTAATTCTGTTGCTATTTATCCCGCAAAAAAACTTAATGCGCAGGATATGACTATTCCTGGGGATATTTCTTCAGCAGCATTTTTTATTGCTGCAGCTTTAATTGTGCCCAGTTCAAATTTAACAATAAAAAATGTTGGAATTAACCCTACAAGAGATGGACTGATTGAAGTTTTAAAACAAATGGGGGCCGATATTACTTTAAGTAATATAAGAGAAGTTTCTCAAGAAGCTATATGTGATATAGTTGTAAAATATTCTAAACTTAAGGCTATAAATATTGATGCTTCTCTTGTTCCGCGGATGATTGATGAAATACCTGTTTTTGTGCTTATTGCAACACAAGCTCAAGGGATTACAAAAATTTCAGGGGCAAAAGAACTTAAAATAAAAGAGACTGATAGGATAGAGGCAGTAGCAAGTCAGTTTAAAAAACTCGGAGCGCAAGTTGAAGCTCTTGAAGATGGATTTATGATAAATGGAAATAACGAAGTTAGCCTTACAGGTACTCTTCTTGACAGTTTCGAAGATCACAGAATTGCTATGACTTTGGCTATAGCTTCTCTAATCGCAAGCGGTGAGACTATAATTAAAGATTCGCATTGTGTTAATATATCTTTCCCTGGTTTTTATAGGGTGTTGAAAAATATATGCAAGTGAAAGAAAAATCCTCGATTTTATATTTAATAGGCAAACAGATGTTTAAAATAGTGTTTAGCTTGTTTTATAGGTGGCATATTGAAGGGGTTGAAAATATACCACAGTTAGGAGGAGCAATTATTGCTCCAAATCATATAAGTTTTTTTGATCCTCCTTTAGCAGGTTCTGCAATGAAACGTCCTTTATATTTTATGGCAAAAAAGGAGTTATTTGATATTCCTATTTTTGGATGGACAATTAAACAAACAAATGCTTTTCCTGTTAAGAGAGGGACGCAAGATATATCTGCAATGAGGCATGCCTTTTCTCTTTTAGAAAAAGGACATTTACTTTTAATGTTCCCGGAAGGAATGCGTTCAAAAAACGGTGAAATAGGAAAAGCAAGGACTGGTGTTGGAATGGTAGCATATAATGCTCAGGTACCTTTAATTCCTGTAAAAATAGAAAATACAAATACAATGTTAAAATTTAAACAAATAAAAATAAAATATGGAAAACCAGTATACCCTTCAAAAGATTTTGAAAAAAGCGATTATGCTAATTTATCGCAGAAAGCTTTAGATGCAATTGCAAAAATGTAATATAATATGTTGAAAACTAGTATCTAAGTTTAAATGTTTAAGTTGAATTAATATAGATTCTCATTTTCACAGGACACGGTATTCTTTTTATCTTGTTCGTCATCAGTTTAACCCAGTTGAAAAGAATTGCAATTGCGAATCGACAAAGGCGGTGAAGCAATCAGTTTTTTCCTGTCAAAGTTTGTTATAAAGGGTTAGCAAAATGAGGAGATATATATGAAAATTGAAATTAATGAAAACGAAGAAGAATTAAAAAAAGCGTTAAATAAGATTTTCATTGAAGATGATAGAAAGAATAAAATTGACCCAAAATTTTTAGCATTTGCATTCAGCATAAAAGATGACAAAAATAATATTTTAGGTGGTGTTAGAGGTTGGAGAATTTTTAACGATATATACGTAGATGAATTAGCTGTTGATAAAAATATAAGACGTCAGGGGTATGGTAAGAAGCTTTTAGAAATGGTAGAACAAAAAATCAACGATGGTTTCTGTGATAATATTAATCTTGTAACAAATGAATTTCAAGAAGCAATAGACTTCTATAAAAAGTGTGGGTTTAAAATTGACTTTGTTAGATATAATAGTAAGAATGAAAAAAGCAACAAATATTATATGGTGAAAAAACTGTAATTTACATTAGGAACATGTAAATGTTTGAAGAAGTAAATAATAATGATGGTCGTTTGATATACACAGTCTCCCAAATAAGCAACGAAATTAAGCTTATTTTGGAAGATTCCTATCCAGCTATATGGATGCAAGGTGAAATTTCAAATTTTAAGCTCTATAGCTCAGGACATATGTATTTTAGTATCAAAGATGCAAATGCGCAGATAAAAGGAGTAATGTTTCAAGGTGCAAATATAGGTTTAACTTTTGTTCCAGAAGACGGGATAAACGTTTTGGTTTATGGAAGAATTAGCTCTTATCCTAAATATGGTGATTATCAAGTTATTGTAAACTATATGGAGCAGTACGGTAAGGGGGAGCTTTATGAAGCTTACGAAAAGTTAAAAAAAAAGTTAGAAGCAGAAGGACTTTTTGATGCGAGTGCAAAAAAAACAATTCCTGATGTTATAAATAGAATCGGAATTATTACTTCACAAGATGGCGCAGCATTACATGATATTCTAAAAGTAATAGATAATTTAAATGCAAATGTTGAAGTTTTGATATATCCTGTAAGGGTTCAGGGGAAAGAAGCTGAAAACGAAATTCCTCAGGCAATAAGATATTTAAATGAATATCATAAAAATTTGGATGTTTTACTTGTAGGTAGAGGTGGTGGTTCAATAGAAGATTTATGGGCTTTTAATACAGAAAATGTAGCAAGGGCAATTTTTGGCTCAGAAATACCAGTGGTATCATGTGTAGGACACGAAATCGATTTTACAATAGCAGATTTTGTTGCGGATATGAGATCTCCTACGCCGTCTGCAGCAGCTGAAATGGTTTTAAGGAGTAGAAAGGATATTGAAAATAGAATAGAGCAATTAAAAGAATCTCTTGAAGATGCAATAAATTTTATATTTGATGATTGTAGTGAAAAGCTTAATAGGCTTATGTCATCAAGGACATTGACAAAGCCGTATTTGATATACGAAGACAAAATATCTTATGTGGATGAGTTAAATAATCGACTTTTAAAAAATGCCGACAGAGTGGTTGAATCTAAATCTGAAAAGTTAAAAAACATTTCTCACAAATTAGATATAGTGTCTCCGTTATCTGTTTTAAAAAGAGGTTTTTCAGTTTGCTTTGATAGTAATAATAAAGTTGTCAAAGATTCAAAGGATGTAAATATTGGGGACTCTGTGAATATTAGACTTTTACAAGGTAGTTTAGCAGCAGTAGTAAAAATAAAACAGTAACTAGCTTTTAGTTTTGTTAAGTTTTAACATGAATTTTCACTTTCACCAGTATGACAAAGTCGTAAAATTCTGATTGTTATAAAAATGTTAAAGCCGATGAAATAATCTGTTTTTTGTCATTATCAACCAACTTAAAAAAGACTGTCATTGCGAGGAGGGACAAGTCCCGACGAAGCAATCTGTGTCGTTAAAAAAGAAAGATTGCCACGCTAACTTTGTTAGCTCGCAATGGCAGACGAGACTAAAAGATCAGATTGCCACAACCCTTTGGGCTTCGCAATGACGGACAGTATGTATTCCCGTTTTCGCGGGAATGACGCCTTATTTTGTTGTCATTGCGAGGAGACACGAAGTCCCGACGACGTAGTGTTGTTAGTTTTCGTCGTCATTGCGAGCTCTGAAAGAGCGAAGCAATCTGTGTCGTTAAAAGAAAGATTGCCACGATTGCTACGCAATCTCGCAATGACAGACAAGACCAAAAAGTGCCGTGTCATTTCCCGTGAAAATAGGTATTTACTTAAGGTAAAGGGATATACAAGTATTATGACTAAAAAACAATTAAACTTTAAAAAATCTTTAGAAAGACTTGAATCAATAGTTTCAGAAATGGAAAATGCCGATTTGGATTTAGATAAAGCTTTATCTTTATTTGCAGAAGGGGCTGAACTTGTAAAATTCTGTTCGGCAAAACTGAATGAAACAAAGAAGAAAATTGAAATTATAACTTCTTCTGGAAAAATAGAATCTTTCAAAGAGTAAAATTATGTATAAAAACATTAATTTTAAAAAATATCTTTTCCAAAAAATGGAATATGTAAATTCAGCATTAGAAATTTTTCTACCTAAAGATAATTCTATTATTTCTCAAGGAATGCGTTACAGTGTTTTAGCTGGAGGTAAAAGATTACGTTCTATACTTGTTATTTTAGCAGCAGATCTTTTTGGAGTAAAAGCAGAAAATGTAATTTCAGCAGCTTGCGCAGTTGAATATTTACATACTTATTCTTTGATACATGATGATTTACCGTCACTGGACAATGATGATTTACGTAGGGGAATGCCTACAAATCATAAAAAGTTTGGTGAAGCGGCAGCTATTTTGTGTGGCGATGCATTACTTACTGAATCTTTTAATCTTATAACAAAGTCAAAAAGCAGCGAAAAAAATATAAATATCGCTGTAAAGATTCTTTCGGAGTATAGCGGTTATAAAGGTATGATTGCAGGACAGGCTGAAGATACTCTTGAAACTGGAAGGTGGAGCGGAAAAAATAAAGCTTTATTATGGAAAAAATTACAATTTATACAACTCCAAAAAACAGCAGCTTTAATAGTTGCAAGTTTAAAAATAGGCGCTGTTTTAGCAGATGCAGATAAACAAAGTTTAAAAGCCCTTGAAATTTATGGGATAAATATAGGTATAGCTTTTCAAATAATTGACGATATTTTGGATGTATATGCCGATAAAAAACTGTTAGGTAAAAAAGGTAGTGATGCATTAAATGATAAACTTACAACTCTCTCTTTATATGGAAAAGAAGAAGCAGAAAAAAAAGCAGATGAGTATATAACGAAAGCTAAAAAAGCGGTGCCAATATTTAAAAATAAATCCGAAATATTAATTCAACTAGCAGATTATATGGCCTGTAGAGCGTATTAGTTTATAACGTGAATTCCCGCTAGAGTTTATCCTCAAATGTATTAACTTCTCTACTGTCATACTTGCCCCCGATAAAGACACTCGAGGGTAAACTCCCGCGGGAATCCGCGTTTTTTGTTGCGAACCGACAAAATCGATGAAACAGTTTGTTTTTTTGTTGTTGCAAGGAGTGACAAAGTTTCGACGAAACAATCTGTGTTGTTCTGTTTTGTTGCGAAGCTCAAATGTTTGCGGTAATCTATTGGGAGCAAAAGTGAAACTATTAGACAGTGTAAATAATCCACAAGATTTAAAAAATTTAAAAAAAGAAGAGCTTCCCACTCTTGCAAAAGAAATAAGAGAAGAAATAGTAAATACAATCTCAAAAAATGGTGGACATTTGGCACCAAGTCTTGGGGTTGTTGATTTAACTATTTCAATTCACTATGTATTTAATTCACCATTTGACAAAATAATCTGGGATGTAGGTCACCAAGCTTATGCACATAAAATTCTTACTGAAAGAAAAGATAAATTCGGCACAATAAGAACACATAATGGTTTAAGCGGATTTCCAAAAAGAACTGAATCAGAGTACGATGCTTTCGGTGTAGGGCATTCTTCAACTTCAATTTCTGCCGCTTTGGGATTTGCTGTCGCGAGAGATTTAAAAAATGAAACTTATAGAGTAGCGGCTGTTATAGGCGACGGTTCTATGACTTGTGGACTTGCTTTCGAAGGTTTACAAAATGCAGGACATTTAAAAAAAGATATGCTTGTAATATTGAATGACAACGAAATGTTTATTTCTCAAAAAGTTGGTGCTGTTGCCGGATATTTTGCAAAACTTTTAACTGCGGGTATGGCAAGAAAGTTTGAAGAAAAAGTTATGAAAACCGTGAGCAGGTTCCACGGCTTGGGCTCTCCGTTTGGTAAGTTTATAAAAAGAGTAAAAGTTATGCTTTTCCCTGGCATGCTTTTTGAAGAAATGGGTTTTACGTATATAGGCCCTGTGCAAGGGCACGATATAAATAATTTAATAGCTATATTGGAAAATCTAAAAGATATGAAAGGACCCGTATTGCTGCACGTGATTACAAAAAAAGGAAAAGGATATATGCCTGCAGAAGAAGATCCAATAAAATTTCACGGCGTTGGGAAATTTGATATTAAAACAGGTAAGACAGTACAAAATAAAGCTGTTACTTATACAAAAGTTTTTTCTGATACGCTTATAAAATTAGCTCAAACAGATGATAAAATAGTTGCAGTAACGGCAGCTATGCCTGAAGGAACAGGTCTCGATAAGTTTGCGGAAAAATTTCCAAATAGATATTTTGATGTTGGTATTGCCGAAGGGCACGCTGTGACATTTGTTGCGGCAATGGCGGCAGAAGGTATGCGTCCGGTTTGCGCAATATATTCTACTTTTATGCAAAGGGCTATTGACAATATTATACATGATGTTGCTTTGCAAAATCTTCCGGTTATTTTTGCTTTAGATAGAGCAGGACTTGTTGGTGAAGATGGGGGAACACATCATGGATCTTTTGATTTATCCTATTTAAATTATATTCCTAATCTTGTCATCATGTCGCCTGCCGATGAGAACGAGTTGCAGCATATGGTGAAAACCGCGTTAAACTCCAACAAGCCTTGCGCTATACGTTATCCAAGAGGAGCAGGCGTCGGCGTTGAGCTTGATAAATCTCTAAGAGTGCTTAAAATAGGGAAAGCTATTGTTTTAAAAGAAGGTAGTGATATTTGTTTTCTTGCTATAGGTAATCACGTTGAGACGTGCTTAAAAGCGGCAGATTTGCTTGCTGAAAAGAATATAAACGCTTCAGTTGTAAATATGAGATTTTTAAAGCCTATTGATGTTGGCGTTATAATGGAAGTGGTTAAAAAGACCAAAAAATTTATCACGGTTGAAGAGAATTCCCTGATAGGAGGGTTGGGCGATACAGTGAAAAATATTTTGTTCGACTCGGGAGCAAAAATAGAATGCATAGGGCTGCCTGATAAATTTATAGAACACGGCAATATAAAAATCTTGAGAAAAAAATATGGTCTTACACCAGAATCTGTAGCCGAAAAAGCATTAAAGATGTTTACTGTATGACAAAAATATAGGTGTGTTATATAAAGGAGGGGAAATTTTGGAATATTTATTTGAAGAAGTTTTTCATTTTTTGTTTAGTGTTAGTAATTCATATGGTTGGTCGATTCTGTTTATTTCTGGTTTAATATCGTTAATATTGATGCCGTTTTACCATCTTACAGGTATATTGGAAAACAAAGAAAAGGTAATACACTTAAAATTACAACCATACATTTCAAAGATAAACAAAATCAAAAACGCTAGTATTAGACATGAACATTTGTCTGAATTGTATAAGTCTTATGACTACTCGCCAATTAAGTCGCTGTATTCACTGTCATCTCTGATAATACAAATACCATTTTTTATTGTGGCCTATCGTGTGTTAAGTAGGTTACTTGTAGCTAATCTTTATAAAGCAGATTTATCGTTTCTATTTATAAAAAATCTAGGGAGTCAAGATTGCTTGTTAGGTGGGGTAAATTTACTTCCAGTTTTGATGACGTTAATAAATATATTGACTGTAATGCTTATGACCCCAACCCAAAAAGAAAGAAGAAAAAGTTATGTTATTGCTGTTTTCTTTTTAATTTTTCTATACACTTCACCTGCCGGCCTTGTTTTGTATTGGACGTCTAATAACTTCATTAACCTTTTACGATATTTGTTTATTTATTTGAAAGACAACAAATTTTCTGCAATTAAACATACTATTACAAGTTGTTTTTTAAGAATACTAAAAAGTGGAGTTGTTAGAGTTTTTTTGTTTTTAGTTTCATTGTATTTTGTTATTAATAAAAGGATATCGTTTTTTGTTGTTGAAGATTTTAACATATTTTTGACTTTACCGTTTTACTTGTTAGCTTTGTTAAGAATATACGACTTCGTAAAAGAAAGTAAAATTAATGGTTGTATGGTAACGGGGAAAAGATTTTTTTTGACAAAGGTATTGTTAGTAAACTTGTGTTTTATATGTTCAGTTTTTGTAAAAACATGGAGTAAAATTGATTGTTTATGTGCAGCTTTAATTTTGCTCAGTATATATAATTACAGAGCTATAAGATTTGATGAAATTAAAAAGTTATTTAAAAATTTGACTTTACCAATAGCAGCCATGTTATTTCCTGCAGTTTTGTATAAAGCGAGCAATGGACTTTACTTCCAGAATCATTTTGAGGTTACAACATATTTTGTGGTGTTAATGGCAATTGCGTGTTTGCTTCCTTTGTTTATATATGTATTCAACAATCGTTTATCTGTAGATAGAGTAATAAAATTCTCAGTAGCTTTTATTTTGTCGGGAATGTTTTTGCCAATAATTAGGGATGTTGTGAAGTATGTTGGTACGACCCCGATTGATTTTGTATTGTTGTTATGGATGGGTTTGTTTATAGTTGGTTTTTTAAAAAAACAAAAAAAAGTTCTTATGTTGTTTTTATTGTGTACGAGTTTTGTTATTTTATTAGTATCTGTAACTAAACATATAAGTGTAAGATTAAAGTTTGAATCTGTTGATAAATCCAAAAAAGATTTATATGGCATGAAAATGAAAGATACTCCTGCTATATACCTTTTCATGCAAGATGCCTTTCCGCATAGAGATTTAATAAAAAAGCTGAGGCTTGACAGTGGTGGGCTAGATATTTTGTTAAAAAAGTATAATTTTACGGAATATAACGTATATTCCATTTTTACTTATACCGTCCCGGCTATGGCCAGTGTTTTTAATATAGAAGAAGGTCAGGAGAGGATACCTAGGGGATACTGGCCAACTGATAGTGAGTGGAAGTATTTAAGGAGCACTTTAGGAGGTATCAACGTTGTTAACATGACGCTTTTGGATAATGGTTATAAAACCTATTTGGTTAAAGCAAGAGGAGATAAGTACACCAGTACTGAAGAGGCTGTCGAAATAATAGGAGCTGCACAATATGATAATATTATATTGTATGCTCTTAAAAGAGGAATAATGAATTCAATGTTGTTGGATATGGATCATCCGTGTGTCGAAGATCTTGCAGTATGGGCTTCTCATAAAAATAACAATGATAAAATATTTGCCTGGGCATGTGGATATCCAGGTCATGCGACTGAGTCTGGTAAAGAAGATTATGAGATAGCGAAATTTAAACCAAAGTATTATAGCGCTATAGAACAAATTAAAAGGTCACTAGAGCTAACAATTACAAATAATCCAGATGCGATTATAATATTAATGAGCGATCATGGTCCTTGGGTGCTTGATGATACTGAGAGATTTCATTGCGAAATGGACTCAGATAAAGTTCGTCCTATTCATTTTAGAGATAGTTATGGAGCCTTTATGGCAGTGCGTTGGCCAGATAAAGAGAGAGCAGCAAAATATGACAAAGAATTTAATATTACGCAAGATTTATTTCCGATAGTGTTTGCGTACTTGTATGATTCTCCAATACCATTGAAATATAAAATAAAAGATACGGCAGTAAGAATAAAAGAGCACAAGTTTGATAAGGGTGTATTTTATCCATATTTTTACAAAGAGGAAAAATAAACATGAATGTATTAAAGTTAGTATTGATTGAGGTATTGTTTTTACCGGTTTGTGCGCATGCGTATTTAGATCCTGGGACTGGGAATGCGTTGATGGCAGCGTTATTTGGACTTTTTGGGAGTTTATTATTTTTCTCTAAAAACATTTATTATAAGATAAAATCAAAGATTACAGGAGAAAAAAGAGTTATTGTTCAATCGAATTTAGCATTTTTCTCGGAAGGTGGCAAATATTGGATTTACTATAGGGATATTATAGGAGAACTAATAAAAAGGAAACAATTTTTTACTTACTATACGATGGATATAGATGATCCAGCATTTGATTTGATAGATTATGGTAACCCAGAAGCAAATTTAGACAGTTTCCATATACAGTATGTTGGCAAAGGAAACAAAGGTTACGCAAGGATAAGTAATTTAAGAGAAGAAGTTGCAGTGGCAACAAGTCCGAATATAGGCACTCCCGGATATCCAATTTCAAAGCCTAAAAACTGCAAGAATCTAATTCATATTTTTCATTCAATAAGCAGTATTGGCGGATATCATAAGCATTCATTAGATTGTTTTGATACAATTATTTTGTCAGGCTCAGAATTTGAGGACGATATAAGAAGTCTTGAGAAAAAAAGAAATCTACCTCCAAAAAAGATGTTAGTTGGAGGATTGCCGTATATGGATAAATTGATAGAAAGGGCAGCGAAATTAAATTCACAAACTGACGGTAAAACAGTTTTAATAGCGTCAACGTGGGATAAAAGAGGACTTTTAAAGACATATGGCAAAGAACTGATAGAAAAGATAGCCCAAGCAGGGTATAATGTTATAGTACGTCCCCATCCTTATTCGTACATATATGAATTAGATTTTATTAATCAATTGCAAGAAGATTTGGTATCATACAAGAATATAAAATTTGATAAAGAAGTTGATAATCTTTTAAGTATGGCAAAAGCAGATGTAATGGTATCTGACGTTTCGTTAGTTCGTTTTGATTATTGTTTTGCATTTGGCAGATCTGTAATATCATTAGATACGGATTATGAGAAGTACTCTCAAGAATACGAATATTCTGATTTATATGGGTATTGGGACGTTAAAATAAGCGATAAGCTCGGTATATATTTAACAAGAGAAGAAGTTACTAATACTAATGTGATAGAAAAAATTAAAGAAATTATAGATAAAAAGTCAGAAAAGATAAAAATAGATAAAGATAAAATAATTGCAAATGTTGGTATTTCTGCAAAAGTTATAGCCGAACAGATAATAGATATTTGTAAAGCAAGTAACTAAAATAGGGGTTTGTATGCAAGCAGTAATTCTAGCGGCAGGTTTAGGCAGTAGGCTTAAAGACAAAACTAAAAATATGCCTAAAGGCTTTTTAGAATTGAATAGTATTCCAATTGTTGAGTGGTCTATATGTAAACTTATAGGCATTGGCATAGATAAAATAATAATTGGTACAGGTCATTGTAAGGAATACTATGAAGATTTAGCTGTAAAGTATCCTGTAATTGAGACTGTGTATAACCCAGAGTTTGCAAATACCGGAAGTATGGCTACTTTAGCTATTTGTGCAAAAAAGATAACGGATGATTTTTTACTTCTTGAGTCAGACTTGATTTATGATTCCATTGGGCTATTTACACTTATTAACGATACTTATTCTAATGTGGTTTTGGCGTCTGGGGAGACAAAATCTGGAGATGAAGTTTATATCAGTACGATTGAAAATAATATACTAAAAGAGGTTTCAAAAAATAAAGCAGAACTTTCTTGTGTGTATGGGGAGTTAGTTGGCATTACAAAACTTACGGTTAAATATTTAAATGCGATGCTTGAGTATGCTGAAAAAAATAATAATAATCCGAAGTTGGACTATGAAACTGTGATAGCAAGGGTTTCAAAAGAAGAAAATCCAGTATATGTCCGTAAAATTGAATACTATACATGGTGTGAAATTGACGATGAAAATCATTTATCTGTAGCCAAAAAGAAAATATTTCCAAAGATTGTTGAAAATGAATCGTTACGGACTGTTAAGAGAGAAATTTTGCTAAACCCTGGTCCTGCAACGACGACTGATACAGTAAAATATGCTCAAGTTTGTGCTGATATATGCCCCCGAGAAGAAGAATTTGGCAAACTTCAGCAGTGGATTTTCAATGAACTATCTTTGTTGGCAGGAGAAAAAGGAAAAGTTGAAACTGTTCTTTTTTGTGGTTCTGGGACAGCGGCAGATGAGATAATGCTTTCGTCCTGCGTACCTGATGATGGTAAATTGTTAATTGTTGACAATGGAGCTTATGGAGCAAGACTTGCAAATATTGCGAAAATTTATAAATTAAACTTTGATGTTTACAAGAGTTCTGGTTTTTTGCCGCTTGACATAGAAGATGTTAAAGTAAAACTTATAGAAGGCAAATATACACATTTTGCTGTTGTTTATCATGAAACTACAACTGGACTAATGAATCCTGTTGTAGAACTTTGTCATTTTTGTCGACAAAATGCCATTACCACTATAGTTGATGCGGTAAGTGCATTTGCAGCAATACCTATTGATATGGATAAAGATGGTATTGATTTTATGGCTTCAACATCTAATAAAAATATTCAAGGCATGGCAGGCGTATGTTTTGTATTTTGTTTTAAAGATGCTTTAGAAAAAATAAAGGATTATAAAAAAAGAAATTATTATTTTGATTTATATGATCAGTATGAATATTTTAAAAAGACTAAGCAGATGCGTTTTACGCCTCCGGTGCAAGTTCTCTATGCTTTAAAACAGGCTATAATTGAGCTGAAAATAGAAACTATAGAAAAGCGCTACGAACGTTATAGTTCTTGTTGGAATGAGTTAATAAAAGTATTGGGAGAATTAAATTTAAAGACGCCTGTGCCGATTTCAGCGCAGTCAAAACTTATTACTACGATTGTTGAACCTGAAAATCCAAAATATAGTTTTAAATCTTTGCATGATATAGCTAAAAGACAAGGATTTACTATTTATCCAGGCAAATTATCGGAATTAAATACTTTTCGTATAGCTAATATTGGGGACATTAAGCCTGAAGAGATGCGTGAATTTTGCAATATTCTTAGAAAATATATGGGAGAGTTTATGAGTGAGAAAAAGGTGATTTATTTAGGTTTAAGTGGAGATATAATTCATCCTGGAATAGTAAATATTATAAACGAAGGAGCAAAACACGGCGAGGTATTAGTTGGATTATTAACAGATTCTGCATTTGCATCACATAAAAGACTGCCCTATTTGAACTATAAACAGAGAAAAGCTGTGATAGAAAGTATTAAAGGTGTTACCCAAGTTGTGCCACAAGAAGAATGGAGTTATGTGCCCAATTTACTTAAATACCGACCAGATGCAATAATACATGGAGATGATTGGAAGGATGGACTGCTTAGTAAAGAGCGCGAAGCAGTTTTTAAAGTTATGAAAGAGCTAGGAGGGGAAGTTATAGAAATTCCGTATACAAAAGGTATTGATTCATCAAGACTAAACAAAGGTATGATATCTATAGGAACAACGCCAGATATACGACTTAAAATGCTGAAGAGATTGTTGAAAGCAAAGCCAATAGTTAGGATAATGGAAGCGCATTCAGGGCTTAGTGGTTTGATTGTAGAAAATATTGAGGTTAATAAAGAAGACGGATTACATAGTTTTGACGGAATGTGGTCGTCAAGTTTAACGGATTCTACAAGTAAAGGTAAACCTGACATAGAAGCAGTTGATTTAACTACAAGATTGCAAAGCTTGACAGATATTTTAGAATGCACAACAAAACCGATTGTTTTTGATGGTGATACAGGAGGAAAACTTGAGCATTTTGTCTTTACAGTGCGAACGCTGGAAAGGAATGGGATTTCAGCCGTTATTATTGAAGATAAGAGGGGGTTAAAGAAAAATTCTCTTTTTGGCACAGAAGTGAAACAGGAGCTTGCGACTATACCTGATTTTTGCGCAAAAATAGCAGCAGGAAAAAAAGCGCAAATAACAGAAGATTTTATGATAATAGCAAGACTAGAAAGCTTGATTGCAGGTTATAGTGTAGAAGACGCACTTGTTAGAGGAAGGGCTTTTGTTGGTGCAGGAGCAGATGGAGTGATGATACACAGTAAAGAAAAAACTGGAACTGAAATTAAAGAGTTTTGTAAAAAGTTTCGTAGTGAATTTCCTAATGTGCCAATAGTGCTAGTGCCTACTACATATAATCAATTTAAAGAAAAAGAGTTTATAGAATGGGGGGTGGGTGGGGGAGCAAACGTAATTAT
>JAITPF010000002.1 GCA_031289585.1 Endomicrobium sp.
GTTGGGGTTGGGCAAAGTAAAGGAGATGTTAGACAAGTACGAAAAAGGGAATGTAAAAAGGCAAGCAATAGAATAGATGTTATGGCAATAGTGTTGTTTTAGAAAAACATCCACATGGATTCTCGTTGAAATCCATGTTTTTATCGTCATATCTTGTTTCTCTGGCCAAGCTGGGAGCAATTGAGACGTTCAAAAATTTAAGAATTCTAACTTAAAAAGGGTTCATTTTTAAAGATTTTTTAACCTACCATTTACAAAAACTGTTCTTTAGAAAGAGTAATGCTATGTTTAATGTATCATTTTAAACTTTAAATAACATATTTCTATAAAAGAATATACTTAAATACTAAAAAGCCGACAATAAGTAAAATCAAAAATATTATTGAGAGAATATTAAAATTTTTTTCTATTGTATATTGGACTTTTGCACCAAATAGTTTTAAAACAGCTGAAACAATAAAAAAACGTCCGCCTCTGCCAAGTACAGATGCAATAAACAAAGCAGGTAAAGATATATTAAACATTCCTGCAGTAATTGTTATTGCTTTATAAGGAATTGGCGTAAATGCTCCTCCAAAAATACTTAAAAAAGCATTATCTGCATACTTTGTACCTACTATTGCAACAGCGTTGTATAAATTATAAAAATCTACTATTGCAATTCCGACAGTTTCATAAAAAATCCTTCCTATTATATAACCCAAAAAAGCGCCACAAACAGAACCTAAAGTGCATATCAACGCTTTTTTCCACCATTTTTGGGGTTCTGCAATAACTAAAGGAATAAGCAGTACGTCCGGCGGAATAGGGAAAAATGAACTTTCCATAAAAGCTATACCAAATAAAGCATAACTCGAATTTTTTGACTTCGCCCAATGTAAAGTCCAATCATAAAAATTGTGCATAAATTTAAAAGGATAATTTATTATTTTCTTCATTTTGGCAATTATATATTAGTCCTACATTGTTGTCAAATTTTGTATAATTGTACTGTTTGTTCATACTAATATGATGAACAGACTCTAAAAACCAAAGGATTCAATTATGTCACATTTTTACGTAAAACCTGAAGATATAAAAGAAAATACTTTTACCATTAGCAGTGAACAAGCGCATTACATATCTACTGTACGTCGGTTTAAATCTGAAGATGAAATAATGATTTTTGATGGTATTGGAAACTCTTATAAAGCAAAAATTATTTCTATAAATAGAAACATAATTATTGGGAATATTTTATCTTCATCATATAAAATGCCTAAAATTATCGTGAAGCTATACACATCAATACCTAAAGGTGACAGATTTGAGTGGCTTATAGAAAAGTGTGCAGAAATAGGTGTTTCTGAAATTGTACCCATTAACACCAAAAGAAGCGTAAAGATATGTTTTTCAAGAAACAAGTTGGACAGATATGTAAAGATATCTATTGCTGCAAGTTCGCAATGCGGAAGAAACGACATTATGAAAATAAATGAACCTATAGACTTTAAAACTGCGTGCAAAAAGGCTGTTTCTGAAAAATATTCCATGAACATTTTGTCTTGGGAAGGCGAGAGCAAAGTTTCTTTAAATAATTTACTTGTAAAATCAACTTTTTATGGAACGAATGCCTTCATAGGTCCAGAAGGTGGTTTTGAAAATGAAGAAGTAGACTTTGCCAAATCACTAAATATTCAAACTATAACGCTTGGAGATAATATTTTAAGAGTAGAAACAGCTGCAATTGTTACAAGTATTTTGGTTTTAAACTCTCTTGAAATTATCAAATGAAAAAGTACGACATTGCAACCCAATTGAAAAGGAATTGCTCCGAAATTAGTGAAAAGAATAAATAAAAAGATATACAAAGAGTATAGAAATGTTAAAAAGAACATTAAGATTACTTTTTAATGAATATTTAATAAAAGCGGCAAGAGGCTATTTCAAGGTGGAAAGTGGTTGTGAGGAAGGCTTCTATTTCACTAATTTCTGAGCGATCCCAGTTGAAAAGAGCTGCCAATTACGCAGCGCCAAAGACAGTTTTTCCTTGCGCTTTATTTGATCTTACCATAGCTCTCTTGATTTCACGGCTTCATCCTACCTATTTCTCTTACGCTTTCCATATAATGGCTACAAATCCGGTTCTAATATGATATAATTAAAAGTGTTTATTTTTTATAAAAATTATATACAAAAAAGGATGACCGAATGAGTAAATTTGAACTTAAAAATACACCGCAGTGGAAAAACCTTGAAAAGAATTACAAGGAAGTTAAAAAACTTCATTTGAGAGATTTATTTAAAAATGAAAATAGATTTAATGAATTTTCTATATGTGATGATAATTTAGGCATAACTTTTGATTATTCAAAAAACATAATAAATTCAGATACTTTTAAACTTTTGATGGAATTTGTGAAATCTGCGAAAGTAAATGAATATACAAAAAAGATGTTTTCAGGCGAAAAGATAAACTGGACTGAAAAAAGATCTGTTTTGCATACGGCTTTAAGAAACAGAAGTAATACGCCTGTTTACGTTGACGGGAAAGACATTATGCCTGAAATTAATGCAGTTCTTAAAAAAATGGAAAGTTTTAGCAATGATTTAAGAAGCGGAAAATGGCTTGGTGTGACAGATAAGAAAATTACAGATGTTGTAAACATAGGTATAGGAGGATCAGACTTAGGACCTAGAATGGTATGTGAAGCATTAAAGTATTATGCTGATGGACCTAATGTCTGTTTTGTTTCTAATATTGATGGAGCAGATATATATGAAGTATTAAAAAAATTGAATCCTGAAACTACGCTTTTTATAGTTGCTTCAAAAACTTTTACAACTCTTGAGACAATTACAAACGCTTTAACTGCAAGAAAATGGCTTGTCAGCAAACTTGGTGATAAAGCTGTCGCAAATCATTTTGTTGCGCTTTCTACAAATGCTAAAAAAGTTGTAGAGTTTGGTATTGACGAAAAAAATATGTTTGAATTTTGGGATTTCGTTGGAGGCAGATATTCATTGTGGTCTGCAATAGGTTTGCCAATTGCCTGTTATGTAGGTTTTGATAAGTTTATTGAACTTTTGGATGGTGCTAACTATGTAGATCAACATTTTTTAAATGCTCCTTACGAAAAAAATATACCTGTAATTATGGCTGTTTTAGGTTTTTGGTATAATAATTTTTTTGGAGCTTCAAGCCACGCTGTTTTGCCTTATAGTCAATATCTACATAAATTTCCTGCGTATTTGCAACAAGGGGATATGGAAAGTAATGGCAAAACTATAAATTTTGAAGGTGATAGAGTTGACTATGAAACAGGACCGATAATCTGGGGAGAGCCAGGCACAAATGGACAGCACTCTTTTTATCAGCTTATTCATCAGGGAACAAAATTTATTCCTTGTGATTTTATAGGCTTTGTAAATCCACCTGAAAAAGTTGGTGACCATCATGAAAAACTTATGGCAAACTATTTTGCCCAGACGGAAGCATTGGCTTTTGGTCTTACTAAAGATGAAGTTATTGAAAATTTGACGAGAGTAGGTATTTCTTTTGCTGATATAGAAATTCTCACTCCGCATAAAATATTTGAAGGTAATAAACCTACAAACAGCATATTAATTGACAAGCTTACGCCTAAAACTCTTGGTGCTTTAATTGCTTTATATGAGCACAAAATCTTTACTCAAGGAATTATGTGGCGTGTTAACAGTTTTGACCAATGGGGAGTTGAACTTGGAAAAGTTTTGGCAAACGTTATTTTGCCTGAACTTAAAGGACAAGTTAATAATAAACACGACAATTCAACAAAAAATTTAATAAAGGTTTTTAATACTAATACTATATGAATGCTCCACAATAGCTGCTGCTGCCTTGTGCAAATATCATTTTCTTATATTACCGAGTTTTTCGTTGTCATTGCAGACTTTGAGCACTAGAAAAGTTGAAAGAATTTGAGGAATATAGTATAATCCCCTAATACTTGATCTTGGATATAAGAAGGGGTTTAATATATATTTTCAGATGGGCGGATGGCGGAACTGGCAGACGCACAGGACTTAAAATCCTGAGGCTCGCAAGAGCCGTGAGGGTTCAATTCCCTCTTCGCCCATATTTTTTTTGTTGTCTAGTTGATTTAACTTTTACAATAGCATAGCAGAAAATTGTCGCTTATACTTAAGAACTTTTACGTTTTTAGTCTTTATGTCATATAGAAGATTAATAAATCTGAAAATTTTAACTTGTTAGATAGTACTGCTAGATTTCAAATTCCAAGAAAATTATTAAGAATCACTTGTTCGTATTCTGTTGATATTGCTTCTGGGTGAAACTGAATTCCACATGTCAAGTTTTTTGTGTTAAACTGCCATATTTATATTGTCTTTATCTACAAACTTTCTGTAATCTCAATATCAAAAATGCCGGATTTTAAAGGTAGAGTAGAGTTAGTAACAGGTTCAGTATTTTGTTGCTTTATTTGGACTGTAATATAATTATCTGTTATAGCTTTATCTTTTCCTATTCTTACTGCTTTTCTTATTTTCCATAAGTTTTTATTTAAAAAATCTTTTCTTTTTTGAGAATCTATTTCAAATAAGTCCCTTGCTCTGTTTTTTATTTCATTTGCTTGGACTTTATTTTCAAGCAACGACGCTTTTGTCCCTTGTCTGTCGGAATATCTGAAAATGTGAAATCTTGCAAATAAAATTCGTCTTATAAAATCACAAGTTTCTTTGTGATGTTGGTTAGTTTCTCCAGGAAATCCAGTAATAATATCTGTGGTAAGAGCCAAATCAGGTAAAAGTTGTATTATTTTATTTACTTTTTCTTCAAACTCTTTTGTAGAGTATTTTCTATTCATTTGTTTTAAAATTTCATCGCTGCCTGACTGTAATGGAATATGTAAATGGCAACATATCTTTTCTGGATTTTCTTTCATAAGTTCTAGCAATTTATCGTCAATTTCATTTAATTCTATAGACGAAATACGAATCCTAAAATCTGAAGAAATTTTAATTATTTTTTCAAGAAGGTTTGATAGTCCGCTGTTATATTTTCCTAAGTGGATTCCTGTTAAAACTATTTCTGCATATCCGTTTTTTACAAGATTTTCAATTTCTAACAAAACTTCGTTTTCATTTTTGCTCCAAAGAATATTTCTTATATAAGGAATTATACAATAGCTGCAGAAACTATTGCAGCCATCCTGTATTTTTAAAAATGCTCTTGAGCGTTTATCAAAACTTGAAATTATCTGCTTTTGAGGTTCAATGAAAAGTTTTGTTTTGTCTGTTATTATTTCAATATCCGCAAAAAGATTTTTTATATCGACATTTTTGTTTTTTGCAATGCATCCAGTAAGCATTATTTTGGGTTTATTTGGCAGCTTTGTTGCTTTTCTTAATAAGTATTCACATTCTTTGTCAGCTTCTGCTGTTACTGTACAAGAATTAAAAATAATAATATCAGCCTGTTCAGGTTTTTGCATACGTTCAAAATCATTGTTTTTAAATTTCTCCACAATGAGCTGTGATTCGTATTGATTTACTTTACATCCAAAGGTATATATATAGTATTTTTTTTTACTCATAATGTCTTAATGCTTTTGCTCTATTAGTGTGGACATACTCTAAAATGTCTATTGATTTCTTTGTCTATTTTGTTCTTTGGCGATTTCCAAGTAAAAACTCGAATCACATTTAAACACTTAAATCATTGTTTATTATTTGAATTTTTGCCATATAGTTTTACTTCTTTACTTAAACTGTTTTAAGATAAATAATAAATACTATCACTAATCTCTTTTAGAAATTCGTGGTATTAAATAAAAACATACGCAAAATACGAAACAAATTAATGTTTAAAATGTCTCATACCTGTAACAATCATTGCCACGTTTTTGTCATCTGCGGCCTTAATTGATTCGTTATCTTTTATTGATCCCCCAGGCTGAACTATTGCGGTAACTCCAATATTTATTGCTTTTTCAACTACGTCAGGAAATGGAAAAAAAGCATCTGATGCTAAAACAAGAGGAAATGTTTTTTCATCTAATCCGTGTTTAACATCTTTCATTTTTTCAATTGCTATCTTTAACGAATCAATACGGCTCATCTGCCCTGCGCCTATACCTACAGTTTGTTTCCCCTTTACAAGAATTATAGCATTTGACTTAACGTGTTTGCACACTTTCCACGCAAAATCCAAAGATTCGCTTTCTTCTTTAGTAGGTTGACGTTTTGTCATAGATTTTATTTCAGTAAAAAGTTGATTATCCCTGTCTTGCGCAAGCATTCCATAAGATATCATTCTGTAATCAATAGAATTTTTCTCTTCCTTATATGGTATTTCTTGTACTAATATTCTGATATTTTTTTTCTGCATTAAGATGTTTAAAGCATCTTTAGAATAATTTGGAGCTATAACGCACTCAATAAATAATTTGCTTATTTCGGCAGCTGTATTTTCTTCAATAGGCTTGTTAAATGCTACTATTCCGCCAAAAGCACTTACAGAATCACAAGCTAAAGCTTTTAAATATGCATCTTTTGTACTCGTACTTTCTGCGCAACCACAAGGATTATTATGCTTAACAATTACGCATGCTGGATTATTAAATTCATTTACTAAACGCCATGCAGCTTCTAAATCAAGATAGTTGTTATAAGACAATTCTTTCCCGTGAAGTTGCTCTGCAGATATTACAGCTGGCTTGTTTTGACTTATGCCATTAGAATATAAAGCTGCTTCCTGATGAGGATTTTCGCCGTATCTTAACTCTGAAAGTTTTTTAAGCGGTACTGCAACTTGCGTTGGAAACTTTTCATAAGTTAAATAATTTGAAATTAAAGAATCGTAATATGCAGTATGACGAAAAGCTTTCGCCGCCAAACTAAGTTTTAGTTCTTCTGTAACAGAATTGTTTCTCAAATTTTCAATAACAGTTTTATAATCGTTTACATCACATACAACAATAACATCTCTATAATTTTTTGCCGCGGCTCTTAAAAGAGCAACTCCACCAATATCTATATTTTCTAAAACATCTTGCTCTATTTTTTTATCTACTGGTTTTAGTATTTTATTTATGGTTGCTTCAAAAGGATATAAACTTACAACAACCATATCTATTGTTCCTATACTGTAACGTTTTAACTGTTCGACATGATCTTTCTTATTTCTAATTGCAAGAATTCCACCGTGAATTTTTGGATTTAATGTTTTAACTCTGCCATCTAAAATTTCAGGAAACCCGGTAACCTCAGATATTTCCTGGCACTCAATAGAATTTTCTTTTAAAGCTTTTGACGTTGCGCCACTAGAAACTATGTTCCAATATAAAGTTTTTAATTCTTTTGCAAAATCAATTATTCCAGTTTTATCTGAAACGCTAAGCAAAGCAGTCAGCATACCCATTCTCCCATTTTTTATTAAAATTTCCTAATCAATTAAATCAACAAGGCTTGTAGTGTGTTTAACTGGTATATTTGGTTTGTATCAAAATGTAATTTCATATTAAACACCTTGCTATTGTGTCATTACGCACTGCCGAAAGTTACGATGGTTGCAAAGCAACGTGGTAAACTTTCTTTTAACGACGCAGATTGCTTCGCCGGGATTTTGTCCTCCTCGCAATTTGTTAGTAAAAAAATGTATAAGACATAAAAAACAAAGGAGGCAAAAGAGGAAAAAAGACTTATACAACACAATACGTAGTACGTAGGATGATGGATATATCGCTAAAGATAAACTAGATACATATGATAGTAAAAAGGGAAAATACTATCAAGTAAAAAACAATGCAGAAGGGATAGAAGAATTAATAAAAGAAATAAAGAAAAAAGAGAAGCTATTGGTAGAGATAGATATGACAGGCGGATACGAAAGGAAATGTAGCACCATAGAGAAGAGAGAAAACTGAAAGATAAGGGACAAAGCAAAAAATAGGCAAAGGAGACCTGATAATGGAAGAAGGTGTATTTATATGCGCAAGCAACAGCAAAAAAGAGGTGGTAACACCTTAAAGACAAAAACATATTTTGTTGTGTAGATCATTTTCTCTTAAGAACTTTTAAGACTGCATCTGCAATATTTACGTCTTTTAATCCAAACTTATTTAGTAAATCCATTCCTTCCCCGGATTCGCCAAATCTATCGTTAACTCCTACCATTTCAACAGGAACTGGATGATTTTTGACTATTACTTCAGCAACTGCCGAACCAAATCCACCGTAAATCTGATGCTCTTCTGCTGTTACTATTGCACCACATTCTTTTGCTGCGTTAATAATTGTTTTTTCATCTATAGGTTTGATTGTATGAATATTTATAATTTTTGCTTTAATGCCTTTTTTTTCTAAAATCTCAGCTGCCATTAAAGATTCGTAAACCATTGTTCCACAAGCCAAAATAGCAACGTCATTTCCATCCCTTAAAATATTTGCTCTGCCTATTTCAAAAGGAGTATCTTCTTTTGTAAATATCGGCGTATTTTCTCTTCCGTATCTTATATACACAGGACCATCTGAATATGCACTTGCTATTACTGCTTTCTTTGTTTCAACTAAATCGCACGGGGATATAACTCTCATTCTTGGAATACATCTCATTATGGCAATTTCTTCTAAAGCTTGATGAGTTGCACCATCTGGTCCTACCGTAAGACCGGAGTGAGAACCACCTATTTTTACATTCAAATTTGAATAACATACAGTCGTTCTTATTTGTTCCCAAGGTCTTCCAGTTGAAAAAACTCCATAAGTTGACACAAATGGAATAAATCCTAAAACAGCAAGTCCGGCAGCCATACCTATTAAATTTGTTTCTGCAATACCAACATTAATAAATCTGTCGGGAAACAGTTCCGCAAAATTGTTTAGTGCAACTGAAGAAACAGTATCTGCTCCCAAAACAAAAATTTTAGGATTTTCTTTTCCAAGCTCAACAAGTCCCTCACCAAAACCAAACCTTGTAGCTTTTTTCCCAAAAACTTCCACCATATATAACTCCTTATATTAATTTCTACTATAACAATTGCACACTGCCAAAGACAGCGAGGGATTGCACAACAATCGTGGCAACCTTTTCCTTACTAACTACTATAGACTGCCACAGCCCTTTGAGCTCCGCAATTGACAACGAGATTTAACAACACAATTACTTCACACCGACTTTGTCAGCTCGCAGGCGAGAAAAATAATAGTAATTCTAAATAGCAAATGTAAAACTTATTATATGCTTAAGTGTAATACTTTTCAAGTTAGTTGATGACATCGCAAGATTTTCTCTGTTTTGTTACACGTATCGTCATCAATAAGCAAAACCAACTGCAACAAATTTATACTTTCGCAATAAAAAGACTTTCTTTACTCTGCCTTTGCTACATCTTCTTGTCTGTTCATTTTTACAGATATTATCTTTGAGACACCATGTTCTTCCATTGTTACACCATAAAGGATATCTGCCATTTCCATTGTACGTTTATTATGTGTTACAACTAAAAACTGTGTTTTTGAAGAAAATTCTTTAATCATAGCATTGTATCTGCTTACGTTTGCATCGTCTAATGGTGCATCAACTTCGTCTAAAATACAGAAAGGAGAAGGTTTTACCATAAAAAAAGCAAAAAGCAACGCAACAGCTGTTAAAGCTTTTTCTCCACCGGAACAAAGAGAAATATTCTGTAATTTTTTCCCAGGAGGTTGCGCATAAATATCAATACCGCTTTCAAGTAGATTATCTTCATCAGTAAGCATTAAGTCTGCCTCACCACCACCAAAAAGTTTTCTGTAAAGCTCTTTAAAATTTTCTCTTATAACAACAAAAGTCTTTCTAAAGTTTTCTATGGTGGACTGATTGATTTTCTTTATAACTTCATACAAATCATCTTTAGCCTTTAATAAATCCTGCTTCTGCGTTAAAAGAAAATTATATCTCTGTTCCAAAGCATCGTACTCTTCTTGCGCTGCAAGATTTACAGAGCCTAAAGATTCCATTTTTCTTTTTATTTTTATAATTTCTTCATTATTTACTTCAACACCGTCAAAATCATTTTTAATTTCTTCATAGTTTTTGCCATAAGTTTGCGCAAGTCTAGTTTCTAAGTCATTTTTCTGATATTCAAAGTTTTTTAAATCAACTTGCATAACATTCATTTCGTTGTTTAAAACATCTACTTTGCCATGCAAATCGTGACATTCATTTGTCTTTGCATCTATTGCATCCTGCAATTTTTGTTTATCTGTTAAAGAAGCTTGCATTCCAGCCTCTCTCTGCGCTTGTTGTTCGTATAACTGTTGTATTTTTACCGTTTCCGTTTCCTGCGAAGCAAGTAGTTCTGAAAGTTTTCCATTATTTTCTTCAGTTTTAGATTTAGCATACTGTATTTGCTGTTTAATATTTGCAACATTGTCAAGAATATACTGTTGTCCTTTTTGCATATTTTCAAATTCAGCGACTTTTTTATCCCAATCACTTCTTGCATTCATCATTAAAGGAGCAATAAGTTCTTCTTCTTTTCTTATAGAAAATATTTCACTTTCGATAATTTTTAATTCTTCATAAAGTTTATTTTCTTCATCTTCATACTCTATCAGTTTTGTTTCAAAAATAGATAATTTTTCATTAAAAGCTGTAAGTTCTACATTTTTAGAATTAATTTCTTCTCTATGTTTTTCTATTTCTTCTATAATATTTTTTATATCGTTTCTTTTTTCTTCAATTTGTGCATGTCTCTCTTCAATTTGTGTTTTTATTTTTATGGTGTCAAAACCAAATCTTTCTTTTTCAAGACGTGAATTTATTTGTTTTTCATTCATCTGCTCTATTTCTAACTGTGCATAAGAAATTTTTTGCTTAGTTTCATCAGACTTTTCCTGAAGTTTTTTTATCTGTTCTTCAATTAACACCGGTTTTTCAAAAGATATTTTTCCTCCGCCTTGAACTACAACATTTCCGTAAACTTTATTTCCTAAGACAATGGTATTGGAACATACAAAACGAATTACTTTTTCATCTTCAGGATTATATCTTAAATATTTTATAAGTTCAGCATATCCCAAAGGAAGACCTACATACGCACTTTTGTAAGAATCAGAAATTTTCTCGACAATTATAAAAGAAAGTCTGCTTAAACTATTATCTTCTAAAAACTTAATAGCCTGTTCAGCTTTCTGTGAAGTCTCACATACAAGATAATTTAACTTCTCACCTAAAGCTGATGCTACCAACTCATCTTTATCATCAGCAGCATCAATTAAACTACTTATAGGACCTCTTGCAACATTTCCTAAATTTAACACTGCTCTTATAGACGATCTTACAGGATCTTGTTGATCAAACTCTTTTAAAGTAGCTATACGCGCTTCATTAGAAGCAAGAGTTTCTTTATACTGAGATAAATTATTATCAAGAATTTTTATTTTTTCTTCATTTTCTGAAATAGTTTTCTCTATCCCTTCTTTTTTGATTTTAAAAGAGTCTAGCAACTCATTTGCAATAGAAAGTTCAGTTTCAATCTTTGCAATTTCCTGATTTGTTGGTTCAACATCATTTTCAAGCCTTGTTATTATTCTCTGCAAAGAAACTGTATTTGCATCAAGATGTATTTTAGTTTCTGCTAATTGCGCCTTTAAATTAAGTTGCTGCTCTTTTTCTGACTCAAGTTTTGAAAGTTTTGAGCGAATTGCGTTTTCTCTTGATTCAAATTCTAACAGTTTTGATTTTATTAGATTATACTGTTGTTCTTTTTCTTTATAAGTATTCTCAAACTGCTCAACTTCAATAGCCAAAGAACCATCATCGGTATTTAAAGTTTTAAGCTGTTCTTCCATTTGAACAACTTTGTCACGATTTATTATAAGTTCATGTCTTAATCTTTCCTGCTCAGTTTTTATTTCAACCTCTCGCTGCATAGCATATTGTATTATCTGATCGGCAACACCTATCTGTGTTTTAGTCTCACTTAAATCTCTATTTATATTTACATACTGTTCATTTTTTTCATCTAAAGTAAGACGCATTTCTTGAATTTCTGCATCAAGCTGCACAACAAAGGTATTATTTGATTCAAACTCCTTTATCTTTGGTTCTAAATCTTTTTTTATTCTCTCTATTTCGCTGTTGCCATAAGTTATATATTGAACCAAAGAAGCAACTTCATATCTTGCAAGATCTTCCTGATATTTTTTATACTGTTTAGCTTTTTTTGCAGCTATATCTAAAGCTGTTATTTGCTGTTTATGGATTGCAAGCACATCCGATAAGCGTGACATATCAGTATCAATTTTTTCAAGTCTTCTTAAAGTTTCTTCTCTTCTTACTTTATATTTCGCTACTCCAGCAGCTTCTTCAAACAATTCTCTCCTATCTTCAGGTTTTGCTGTAGTTAAAAAGTCAACTTTTCCCTGTTCAATTACTGAATAACCGTCAAAGCCTATACCTGTATCCAAAAACATATCTCTGATATCTTTAAGTCTGCATTGAGTTTTATTTATAAAATACTCACTTTCCCCGCTTCTAAACAATCTTCTCGTTACGGTAACTTCTGAGTAATCTATAGGCAACACATTTTGAGAATTATCAAAAGTAAGAGTAACTTCAGCCATTCCGGTACTAGCTCTTGTCTGTGTACCGCCAAATATCACTTCCTGCATATTAGAGCTTCTCATTGATTTTGCTCTTTGCTCTCCAAGACACCAACGGATAGAATCCGATATATTAGATTTACCGCAACCATTAGGACCTATAATTCCCGAAATACCAGGCTCTAAATCTAACACTATTCTATCAGCAAATGATTTAAAACCACATATTAATATCTTTTTTAAGTACATAATAATACATACCTTTATGCTAATTAATTTTCATTCTTATTTTTAGAATTTGTTCACTCTAATAGAGCAAAGCGTTAGGAGCAAAAATAGTCAAAATGCAAGACACGAAAATGTGGCAATAGCAAGACTATTGACACACCCTGAGCAACACAGCAGTTGGTTATTTTTGCCCTGACCCTTTGAGCTGCGGCAGATATTGTTTGGTAAATTTTTTCTATTTTATTCTGTCAATATATCAGGTATTGCCTATCATAAAACAGTCAAAATTTTCTCAAAAACCCAAGCGGCGCTTTCGTCCTTATTAGTGTAAACAGACTAGAGTCTATTCACACTAATACTCTTCAGGTGAAAGTCCCTCATAAGCTTGTCTTAATCTTTCCTGATAATCGTCACAGTTTTCTTTTTTACATAAAAAAGTTTTAATAAGAACAAAAGCTGAACAAGCAACTACAGAAGCCAAACATAGTTTCCCTAAATTTTCACATAAAGAATTTTTTTTCTTTACCATACTTACACTTCCTTGGTTCTGTTTCTAAAATTGTATTGCCTTGAAGATCAACAAGTCTTACAGCAAGCGTATGCTCTCCTGGTTCAAAATACATCCAATCAAACCACCAATATCCTGAAGTAAATCTGCAAGGAATCCATTCACCATCATTAAATGAAATTTCTACGTAACCATCATTGGATGCTCCTATGCGTATTGCATAATGACCACTTTCAATTACTTCTGCTTCGACTGGATAATCTATAACTACATAAGATTCTGAAACTGCTGTTTTCTGCTTTTCTTTTTTTGTCTTTGGTCCAATTATTACTTTCGAAACAACTTTTTTAGAAATCTCTCTTTCTTTAACCGGTTTTCTAGCCATTTCTCCATACCTCCGACACTTTGATTTTAATGACTTTAAATATATTTTATCAATTAACTTTGCCGTCATTATGGAGATTCTTGCTAAAGTGTGAATAGACTTAGTTACCGTATATTGCATATTTTTTATATAATCTGCCGTTCATCATCTCAGCTGTACGTTGCGTCATTATATTATCATCAAGTACCCACGAAAGCTCGCAGTGTTTATAGCCAATTCTAATCGCGTTTTTTAAACCTTTTTCATACATAATAGCTTCAATACCCTTATGTCTATATTCTTTTATAACACCCATAACCATAAGTCTTAAACTATCTATTTTTTTTCTATAATACAAAAACTTTAAAATACCAAATGGAAGAAGTCTGCCATTAAGTTTTTTTAACACCTGATTATAATTCGGCAAAGAAATAAGCATTCCTACAGGAGAATTTGCAACACTTGCTATTATTATCATTTCAGGATCTATAAGCATTTTTAATTTTGTGGCAATTACAACAAACTCTTCATCACTCCATGGCACAAATCCCCAATTTTTTTCCCACGCACGGTTATATATAGATATTGCAGCCTTTAAATCTTCCTCAAATGAATCTTTTTGCATAGTTTTTATTTCTAACATAGGAAGTTTTTTCTTTGCCATAACTACAATTCTTTCAAGTCTGTCAACTCTTGAATCCTCTGTAACATCCATATCATAAGCATAAAGTTCTTTTATTTTTTTTAGACCAGATTGTTCGGCAAGATGCAAATAATACCGAAGACTATAAGGCATCATAAAACTTGATGGTATGTTAAAACCATCTAACAAAAATCCACATTCATCGTTTGTTGACGGATTCATAGGTCCAATCATTTTGTATATTTTTTGTTCTTTAAGCCAATTTTCAACTGCAATAAAAAGTGCTTTTGCTGTTTTAACATCATCAAAACATTCAAAGAATCCGAAAAACCCGCATTTATCATCTTGAAAAGCTATATAATTGTAATCTATTATTGCCGCAATTCTACCAATAACTTTATTCTTATCATCGTAAGCTAAAAAAAGTTGCTTTTTGGCATGCAACCAGAAAGGATTTTTATCTTCAGAAAGTGTTTCTACAACATCTGAAATCAAAGGAGGCACCCAGGGACAACTTCTTGAGTACACCTTCCAAGGGAAACGAATAAACTGTCTAAACTGTTTTGGAGTACCTGCCTTAACTATTTTCATTTTATATAATCCCCATAGCTAAGCTATTATACCAAGCTGTTTTCCAACTTTTCTAAACTTTTCGAGAATAAAATTTAGATGATCGTCGGAATGAGTCGCCATATAGCTTGTTCTTATTATAGCCTGTCCTTCTGGAACTGCAGGAGTTACAACAGGAGAAGCAAATACACCTTCATCAAAAAGCATTCTCCACATTTTAAAAGCAATCAAATCGCTTCCTACAGTTAAAGGAATTATTGGAGACTGCGAATTATTCGTATTATATCCCATAGATTGGAAAGCCGATTTCATTTTACTTGCAGTTTCCATAAGTTTCGTTCTTCTTTCAGGCTCAGAAATAATTAAATCCAAAGCAGCATCAATCGCTCCTACACATGCTGGAGGAAGACTTGCCGTAAAAATCATCGTTCTTGCATTATGTTTGATGTAATCTACAACTTCGGCTTTACTTGCAATAAAACCACCAATTGAAGCCAAAGATTTAGAAGCCGTAGCCATTAATACATCAACATCTTCTTCCATATTAAAATGTTCTCCGGTTCCTTTTCCACTTTTACCTATTACACCCAAAGAATGAGCTTCATCAACAAAAACTCTTGCCCCATACTTTTTTGCAAGTTTGGAGGCTTCCGGAAAATTTACAATATCACCTTCCATACTGAAAATTCCGTCAACCACAATTAATATGCCTTTTCCCTGATGTTTAATAAGCTGTCTTTCAAGATCCGACATGTCATTGTGTCTAAATCTTGCCATTTCACCAAAAGATAAGCGACAACCATCTATAATCGAAGCATGGTCTAATTTGTCCGTAATAAGAACTTCATTTTTACCTACTAAACTTGAAAGAGCTCCCAAGTTTGAATGATGTCCAGTAGTAAAAAGAATAGCTTCTTCTTTTCCTATAAAGTTTGCAAACTTTTTTTCAACTTTTTCATGTAAATCATTAGTTCCATTAAGAAATCGTGAGCCTGTACAGGACGTTCCATATTTTCTTACTGCAGTAACAGAAGCTTCAATCACTTTAGAATGATTTGCAAGACCTAAATAGTTATTTGAACATACAACTATCTTTTTTTTACCATCAACTATAATTTCAGGACCCTGCGCAGATTCAACTCTGTGGAAATATGGATAAAAACCTGTTTTTTTCAGCTCATTTACAACGCTAAAATTAAAACATTTATCAAAAATATCAGCACTCATTTACCTTTCCCCTTTATAACTCATATAAATTTAACTATCACTCAGAAAAATTTATTATTTAAATACCAATTATACGTTATTTTAGAAGCAACATCAAGGGAAGTAAACCTAATATTTAAGTCATCTTCTACTGGTTTAGTATCCGCAATCCAATAGTTCTGAAGTATTTCAGTAATTTTCTGTCTGTTTAACACCACTGGTTTGTTTATTATACGAGACAGACATTCTGCCATTATACCTGCAAGTTTAAAAACAAAATCTGGAACAGGCAAAGGTGCTGTCTTTACCCCTACAGAATATGATATAGTTTTGCCTACGTCGGACCACGTATATGCAGCAGAATCCGCAAGATAATAAGTGTTGTTATCGGTGTTTTTATTTTCCAAACATGCCGTTACAACACTTGCCACATCTTTTACATAAACAACTTGCAACAATCTTTTTGTTATTGTCACAGGTCTCAAATGTTTATGAACTAAGTTAAAAAATATAAAGATATCTTTATCTCTTGGACCATAAACTGCAGCTGGTCTTAAAATTGTATATGGTATTTTTCCTTGCAGTGTTTTTTTTAATTCTGCTTCTGCCGCAAGCTTACTTGCGCCATAATCTGAAACAGGATTTTCTTTATCTGTAATTTTCATACCATTGGGCGACACTGCAGGTCCCATAGCAGCCTGCGAAGAAATAAATATAATTTTTTTTAAGTTTGGATTTACATTTAGGATCACTTTACACAAATTTTTAGTACTTTCAACATTTACTTTAAAATACTCGTCCTTAGACATTGCACGTACAATACCCGCACAGTGAACAATAACATCAACGTCTCTAACACTTGTCTCCAAAAAATTTATATCATCTAAATCGCCATACTTATGTTCCACAGGAAAACTTTTTATCCATTTTAAATTTGACGTTTTTCTTATGCTACATATAACGTGATGTTTTGCTTCTAGCAATGTTTCAACAATATGACTTCCAACAAAACCATTTGCCCCTGTAACTAAAACTTTTAACATCTATCCCCCGTATAATTTTCACTGTTTGTTCACAACAATTAGATAATAGGACAAAGTGCTATTTGTGTGAACAGATTCTAATAAGAAATTGATGTATCCGAACCATTGCCAGCGTATCTTGCGCGCAATATTTCAACAAATTTTCTTTTGTTTCTTCTATTTTTTTTTCATCATAAAGACCCATTGCCATAAAAGCAAAAGCAGCAGCAGCATCCCCACCTTCACTTATTTCTAAATCTTTATAACTCATTTCGGGAATCAATGCTGGAAGAACCTTCTTAATGGATGAACGTCCGTAGAAATTTACATTGTAATAATTTTTCCTAACAATCAGTTCCAAATCAACAATTCTATCAGCTATTTTATTAAGTTTCTCACATAAATCAGGAAAAAGACTGGCAAGTTTAAATATAGAAATACGTTCAAAATTTGCATAAGTTACAATACTGCCATCTTCGCCAAGATATTCAATAAGCTTCTCTGCAATCTCACGACGGCAATCTTTTGTATGATTTGCAATATATTCGTAATGATTTAATATGCTTCCTACTCCATCAGTTTTATCCAATGAAAACTGCGTTAAAAGCTGAGTATGCGGAGCAATGCCTTCATATAACGGCATTATTGTTGTTACTGATTCAAAATCTAAATAGTAAAAAGGCTGCTTTATATTTTCAATTTCTGTTTTTAAATTTTCCGAAACGTAAGTTGTATCTGTTAAAACACAATTTCTAGCTATTTTCTGCATTTCGGTAAGTTCAAAATTTTCAGGAACTTTATCTACCGTATCTGCTCCTAATGCTATTAACTCCTCAATCGCAAGAACAGAAAGCCTCGGCAAATCAAATATATGTCTTTTTGCATTCTTACCCATACAATTATCAAACATTGGGCAATTTTTACAACCCCTTTTTAAATAAGGTCTTGGCATATTTTCAGATTCAAGAACTTCAAAAGCCTTATCGGAAATGCTTAGAAATTCCTGAGCTTTTAATTCAACTTTTTCAGTACAGTCTAATTCTTTAAAAAGTTGTGATATATCCATTCCTAAACGATATCCATTCGATAAATAAAGAATAACAGCCTTACTAACTTTTATACCTGCTTTAGATAAAACCATTGCGACAAAAGACATGTCTTGAACATATTTAACTTTATACTTGCTACCTGATTTAACTTTAAATAAATGCCACGAATTATTGTCAAATTTTTGCAGTATATCAGCTCTTGCCGAATAATTACCTACAACAAAAGAAAATTCATAAATTGTTTTAACATTTGGATTTGAAATTAATCCTTTGCTTGGATCAAAAACCTTTAATCCCCTAGCATTTACTGCATCCGGGAAAAGCTGCCACGACATTTTATGAACATTTTTATTCTCAAGGATAAGAAGTTCATTATTAAGTCCTGTAAGTTTTGGGAGCATACCTTTTTTTGTCATCCACCCCAAAGTAGGACAGTTCAAATAATTGATAAAGGCGATTTTATTTATATATCCCATGTTTGCCAAATAATAAAAATAATATCTTTTGTTTGTTATTTTAAAGAAATTTTGTTTCTACAATTGTCTCATTGCGATTTAATTAGAATCTGTATTTACATTGTCGTCATGCACTTACAGTCTTTACCGTTTGCCCTTGCAAGCTGCGATCCCCTACATATAAAACAAATCTCTATTTGTTTTTTGAATATTAATTATTTATTGTACCATTTTAAACTTTAAATTACACATTGCTTTCTTTTTCGGTGCTCTTTTTAAATGATTTGACTACTTATGATGCAAAAACGATACAAAACAAATATTGAAAAATCTCAAACACATAATAAACTAAGAAAAAGTATAATAAAGTAGTCCAAAAAAGAGGTTTGTGGCAAAAGCTTAAGCTTTTGCTTAATTTTATTGGCAAAAAAGACCGCAAAGTCCATTATATTAAGAGATACTACATAGTATTGACAAAGTAAATCTTAAATTTATAGAATTAGATCTAATAGATATTCTTGACGGCAATTTAAATTAATAGGAATATATAATCATGGAATTAAAGCTTTTCATTGCAGGTAGTATTTGTTTTGTAATAGCAATGTTGATGTTAGCCACAAAAAAACATTTTAAAACTTCAATATCGCAAAAACGGTTTAAAACTGTTTATTC
>JAITPF010000013.1 GCA_031289585.1 Endomicrobium sp.
ATTATTTGTAACATCTGTATAAAGTGTTGTATTAGCATAATTCGTAATTATATAAATATAAATTTGTTTGCATTTCATTTTAATTACAGAGTCTTATGTCTTTGTCTTTTTTAACAACATATAGATTGCTTCGTTGGGACTTCGTCCCTCCTCGCAATGACGACGGGAGTTACCGACACAACTTTTTGCTTCGTTGGGACTTTGTCCTTGCCCTCACTGCCGAAGGCTGTGCGCAATGACAACATTGATGTTTTGTTGTCATTGACAAAGCGAGGGTTTAAAATTTTAATGCTCTTCGGATTCCTTCCATCGTCTTTTGAGCTGTTTCTGTTGCCTTTTGACATCCTATTTTAATTATCTTTTCTAAATATGCTTTATCGGCAATTAAATCTTTTCTTCTCTTAGCCAATGGCTTCATAAACTCAGAAAGCATTTCCATTAATTGTTTCTTGCACATCACACAGCCTATCTCACCTGCTTTACATCCTTCTTCCCTCTTTTTATATTCTTTATCAAATATCTCGTGAAATGCAAAAACCGCACAACCATCAGGATGTCCAAAATCATTTTTCTTTATTTTTAGAGGATCCGTAAACATATTTTTAACCTTATCTTTTAAAACGTCATCACTTTCAACAAGCAAAATTGAGTTATCATAAGACTTTGACATTTTTCTTCCATCTAAACCAGGAACTCTTGCAGCTTTTGTAAGTTTCTCTTTTGGTTCAATAAGGATATTACCATAAAAATTATTAAATTTTCTTGCTATTTCGCACGTAAATTCTAAGTGCGGCAGTTGATCTTCTCCAACAGGAACAATGTCAGCTTTATACAATAAAATATCTGCAGACATCAAAACTGGATAACCTAAAAAACCATAATTGTTAAGATCCTTATTTTTTATTTCTTTTATTTGTTCTTTATATGTAGGGCATCTCTGAAGCCAACCCAAAGGAGTTATCATAGAAAGTATTAAAAATAACTCGCTGTGATATGGCACTTTTGATTGTTTAAATAATACACTTTTTTCCGGATCTATACCTGCAGCAATCCAATCTGCAAACATTTCTAAAGTATTTTCATCAACTCTAGAAGTATCAGCATAATCTGTAATTAATGCATGCCAATCCGCCGACATATAATAACATTCGCATTCATTTTGCAGTTCAATCCAGTTCTTTAAAGCGCCGAAATAATGCCCTAAATGTAGTCTACCAGTAGGTCGCATACCTGATAATACTTTACTCATACAATTCTCTCTATTTATTGCAATTAAAAAGCAATTCCGCTAAAAATTATTATAAAAAAATTCATGATTGGATATATAAATCTCCATACTATTCCCGAAGATAATAACACAAATAGTACTATTAAACAAATATGAGGATTAAGACTCAAGTATCTTACTGCAATTTTTTCAGGTAAAAAATACGCTATAATTTTTGAACCATCAAGAGATGGAATTGGTATGAGATTTACAACCGTAAGAACAACATTCATGACAAGCATTATATATAAAAAAGATTCTATTGCCCCGCCAAATCCTATCTCAAAATTCGGGAACGCTTTTATAAGACGTATTCCTAATCCGGACAAAATAACAAGCAATATATTAGCGGCAGGTCCTGCGAGAGCAATAAGAGGAATATCTGTTTTCGAATTTTTTAAGTTTCTATAATCTATAGGCACAGGTTTTGCCCATCCAAAAAGAATAGGCGCTTTAAGAAGCAATAATATTGTTGGAAATATAATACTGCCAAACAATTCTATATGCGAAATAGGATTCAAAGTAATGCGCCCTAACACTTTTGCCGTATCGTCACCTCTTAAATGAGCAACATATCCGTGCGCTACCTCGTGAATTATCACTGAAAAAAGCAAAGCTACAACATATATAAATACTGCCAATGCCGTCCTCTTATCTTATGTATTTATTCTAAAAAATATATAGACAATTTTATATTTTTTGAAATTCTTTGTCAAAAATATAACAATAATATTTTTAGATTGTAAAAATGTAAGTTTATATTAAATTAGAAGTTGATTTGTGTTCTTATCCCATAAACAATTGCATTGTCGTTAGTTGCTGCATTTCCACCTCTAGGATTTGCAAAATACTGTATAGCCGGACTTAAAGCAATATATTTATTGATTGCAAAATTGTAATACAATTCTATTTCTGTCTCAGCGTCATCTTTATAGTTTCTTTCTTCATCTACGCCATTTACTTTTATATTCACCGTTTTCATATATTTTTTATAATCTGAAGAACCATAAATTTGCCCAACTGCCAAACCTATTGTGTCATTTGTTCTTGACCAATAAGAACCTTTGACTTGAGCACCTACGCTCCATAATAAAAATGGAGATGGAACATCTTTTTTAACTGAATCTTTATCTTTATCTTTACCAACTGAAGGATCTCTATACCCAATTCTGACAAATAAACCAATATTTTCACATAATGCTTGGTCTGCACTTACACCTATACCATAAATTCCGGATTTTTTGAAATCTCTATAAGAATAATAATATCCACTATTTGACCACACATATAACCTATAATTTCCTTTTTTAGAAGGTTTATAAGTAGCTTGTATAATATTAACACCTTTTTCATCAAAATTATCAACGTGGGTTGCAAAATAGCCGTAATCAATATCAAGTTTTTCAACCACAGCATAACCAAATCTTAGCCCTAAACGCTGTTTAGGCGTGTCAATTAACTGGTTTGTTGCAAAACATCCAGTCACAAACTGAGAAGTTGCACTGCCTGCATATTTATTATTATCAAAATATGCTTTCACATTTAATTTACCTATATTTGCTGTAAACTTATTGTTAAGGAAAGACTGTTGATAAAATAATTCTGTAATTTTTGGCTGAACGAAATCTGCCGTAGGATTTAAGGTCGGATCTGCATCTTTATCTTTTACTGCATACGTTTGCAATTTGTTTTTTTCATCTAAACCTTTGCCTCTACCACCCTCAAAACGCATTAAAATTTTACTATTATTTTCAAATTCTTTTATAAGCTTTAAGTCAAATGTGTACATTGCGTTATTTTCGCCGTTGTTGTCTGTACCATTGTTCAATTTAGGAGTTCCCTGCAAAACAAACGTACCACAACCAGTAACCTTAAAATCCAAATCTTCAATTAAAGGTGCTGTAAATACTGTATTACTTAAGCCCATAACAGCTAATGTTATCATTACAACAATTATAACTTTTTTATTCATATCACAGTCCTAAATATTAAATTTATAACTTTTCATCATATCCCTGTGCATCTTTCTTAAATATTAAAGAAATAAGTACCATTGTAACCAATACTGCCACAGAACAACTTGAAAAGACACCTGGCCAACTATAATTAAGAAGAATCATTCCAGCACCAAGACCAGCAAGGAACGTCCCTGCATACTCAAAGATTCCAACAAAACCTATAGCCGCACCGACTGATTCTTGCAACGTGATACGAGTTACCAATACTCCCATTGCAACACTTTGAGGTCCTTCTAGAAAAAACCCAACCGCAGACAGAGACATCGCCATAGCTAAATACGATGCTTTAATAGTAATAAAGTGGTACATACAGTATATGCTTCCTAGCAAAAAAACTAAGTATATTAAGCTAATAGGCACACAACGTCCTTTGAAAAACTTATCACTCATCCATCCAGCAGAGACACCGCCCAGCACACCAGCTACAGGCATAAAAGCTAGTAGAGAAGGTGCTGACGCTCGTGATAATCCGGTATCTACCATAAATTTAATAGCCCAATCCAATGTTGTAAAACGAACGTAGTATAGAAACATAGCACCTATTGCAACAAACCACAAATACGAATTTGTGAAAACATACTTTTTTAAAAGCTGCCATTGAGAAAAATTAACTTCTTTTTTCTTCGTTACCGTAATATCATTACGAAAAACTTCGACAGGAGGCAAACCAATAGTTGAAGGTTTATCTGTCATAGTAAGAAGCATAACAATACCACATACTATACCCAATATAGCAGGTATATAGAAAACTGCTCTCCAGTCACCGGCAAATACACACAAAGAAGCTATCCAAAGAATTAAAGTAGCACCAAGCGTCTTAGATGCACTAATCAATGTCCATATAGTTCCCCTTTCGTTCTGTGAAAACCAGTATACAACTCCTTTTGCTGTAGGTGGAAATCCCATGGATTGAAAAGCGCCACTCAATCCCCGAAAGAACATCATAAGAGGTGCTGATGTAAGAAACCCAAAAAAAAGACCTATCACAGATGAGCATATCAATCCAAATGCCATAAAAGCTTTTATGTTGCATTTATCAGTAAATATACCAGAAAAAAACTTACCAATACCATAAGTTACAGCCATTGCCGAACCCAAAGCGGCATAGCCCATAACCCCAATCTGGTCTACAATATAAGGCGACACAGCGGAAAGATTTTTACGATTAAGATAAAATACTAAGTATCCAATAAACATCCCTGAAAACATTTTGATACGCCAAGATTTGTATTGCTTTACAATTTGTTTTTCATCAGTAATAATTCTTTGTGCATCAGGAAGAGGCTTCATCCAATTAATAAACTTTGCTAACATTTTTATGTCTCCTTCTTTGTTTTTTTCACAACATCAACATTATCTCAATGTTTCTATTACTCTCTTTTCTAAATAAATTTTAACATATTTTAACAGAGTTAAAATGGACAATTGTGAAAAAGTTGTGAAATTTTACAAAGCCTTTTTACACTATTAAAAAAAAGAAATCATATTGATTTTTCAATGACTTTTTGCTTTAAACCAATAGAGTCAAAAGCATAATATTTAAATTTTTCTTAAAAATAGTTTATATCATTATAAACATTTGCACAATAATAATTTAAATCAAAAATAGCACATTCGTTTCATCACTCTGGGCATAATGGTTGATGGGTTAATATTTTTTGTCTTTAGGACACAACGGATCATGAATCAAGTTCAAGGTGACAGCCAAGATATATTTAATCAATTCCGGACTTAATTCAAAATCTAAGTTGTCAATTGCAAACCGGTAAAGACGGTAAAGCAATTGACAGCAAAAAAATGTTAATCAGCTGCAGGTTGGTCTTCAATGGGTACTAAAAGTTCTTTATTTGATGAATTTCTCATACCTTTTGAACAAGATATATATATGGCACAAAAATTAAAGCAAGAACTAACGCAAAAGATAAACCTCCTACAACAGCTATAGCCATAGGTTGATTGTGTGGATCCTTTGCCGCCAAAACCTACAGCAAGAGGTATAAGTCCAGCTGTTGTAAGCGTTGTCATTGTAATAGGTCTTATATGGTTTACAGTTACTTCTACTATATTCTTTTTTAATACTAAAATATCCGGTTTCCACCAACTTTTTCTCTTTCTTTGTCACACATAATATTAAATCTATCAACAAGCAAAATAGAAATATTTACAACATTTCCTACAAGCATAATAAAACCAAGCATTGATATCGAATTTATAGACTGTCCTGTAATAAACAACACAAATACTGCTCCTACAATACCTAAAGGAACTGCAGTCATAACTATTATGGGTTGAAACAGAGATTCGAATTCCGAAGCTAAAATCATAAATATGATTATTACTCCGACAACAAGAGCAAAAGATACCTGTGTCAGCGCTTCTTTCATAGCAAGCATTTCGCCGGAAATAATACAGTGAACCTTGTCGCTATTATATCTACTATTTAATATTTCTTGTATTGATGCAACAGCTTTTGTAAAGTTACCTTTTACGTTTGCAGAAAGAAGATACGTTCTTTCACCCTCAATTCTCTTAATTACCGGAAGCGTCTTTACAAAATTTTCTTGCGATATTTGTTTTAATTGTATAGTCATTCCCCACGGCGAATAAGCTGTCATTTCCATAACTTTGTAAAGACTATCACGGTCTTCAGAACGCATTCTTACCCTTATATCCATCTTGTCGTCTTTTCTTTTAAGTTTAGTAGCAACATAATCTTTAATAGCAGCAAGAGGAGTCATTGCAGAAATATCCTGTGTCGAAAGACCAAATAAAGAAGCTCGTTCTCTGTCTATAACAAGTCTTAATTCTGGAACTTCATCGGGTGGATCAAGTTTTATGCCATAAAACTGTGACATTCCTTCCATAATTGAGCGAATCTCATCAGCAGATTTTTTAAGAACTGACAAGTCGCTTCCTCTTACTTCTATCATAAGGCCGGAAACAGCTCCAATACCAGAACCAAATAATCCCTGCTGTGTCATAAATTCTGTCTCTATACCTTTAATGTTCCATTTTCTTATTTCATTTGAAATATCTGCAACAAGTTCATCGGTAGACATCCCTTCGTTTTTTAATCCTCCAATAATTCTAGCTTGATACGTGCCCAGAGATTCTATTGATGCCACACCCGAATCATCACCAGTAGAACCTACACTTACCGAAAGCTCTTTTATCTCAGGATATCCTGCAATTAATTTTTCTATTCTTTTAGAAGTTGAATTTGTTATTTCCAAAGGAGTGTCGGGTGGCATTGTAACATTTAAAACAAAACGTCTTTCATCAACCTTAGGCATAAACGCTTTTGGTATTAACGCAAAACATACAATACCAATCAAACTATAAACCAAAATCACAAGCATAATCTTACCAAGGCTGTAATCTAAAGTTTTTTTAAACACAGGAGTAAAATACTTATTGATTGCATCATTGATTGTTTTGTTAAATCCGCTGAAAGAGCAAGGCGAGGGACAAGAAAAATAGCTGCAAATATTGATGATAGTAATGAAAATGTTATTGTCAGTGCAAGCTGTTTAAAAAGCTGTCCTATCATCCCAGCAATAAAAATAAAAGGAATAAAGATTGCAACAGATGTAAGGCGTAGAACTCATAACAGGAGGTAATAAACTCTTTGTAGCCTCATAAATTGCTTCCTTTTTTGCAACACCTTTAAATTTATAAAATCGCATTAAAATATTTTCAAGAACCATATTTGAGTTATCAACAACCATACCTACACCCACGGTAAGACCACCAAGCGACATAGTGTTAAGAGAAATATCGTTAAAATACATAAGACTTAACGTACCACAAAGGGCGACCGGTATTGCAACATTGATTATAGTTGAAGCCATAAAACTTTTCATAAAGAAATAGAGAAGAATAAACGAAAGAAGTATACCTTGAATACCATTCGAATATAAATTCGCAAGCGATTGTTTAATAAAATCAGACTGATCTGAAGTTATTTTAATATCTACATCTTCTGAAATTTTTGTTTTAATATCTTTAAGTTTTTTCTGAACCTCTTTTGACAAATTTATTAAATTTGACCCGGATTGCTGGTAAATACCTACAGAAATATTTTCGTTACCGTTATATAACGTGAATATCCTTTTCTATCTTTTAATGCTTCTTTTATATTAGCAATATCCTTTAAGAATACTATTTTATCACCTGTTTCCTGAGTTTTGTTTTTTACTCTTTTAGAGCTCATTGCATGTGTTAAATTGTAATCAACTTTAGAAAATGAAAGGGCTGCTACATCATCTATGTTTTGAAATTCACCCACAGTTTTTACAAGATATTCATGCTTTTCTTCTTTAATAGTTCCCGCAGGATAAGTTATACTTGCATTTTCAAGAGACGTAATAACTTCAGTAATTGAAACCTTATTTGCAAGTAATCTTCCCTTATCTATTTCTATAAGAATTTCTTTTTCTTCACCACCTCTTAATTCTACTTTCGCAACACCTTCAAGTCTTTCAAGTTCATCTTTTACATTTTTTTTCGCTATCTGTCTTAATTCAGCCATTTTTATAGCTTACCGAAAGAATCATCGCTTCAACCTGCGTAGGATTGTATTTTAAAACTACAGGCTCTAAAGCTTCTTTTGGCAAATTTTCTTTTATTAAATCTATTTTTTCACGCACATCTATTGCCGCAAAATCCATATTGGTTCCCCAAATGAATTCACACGTAACTACGGAAACACCTTCTTTTGAATTAGAAGAAACTCTCTTAATATTTTTTACAGTACCAGCTGTTTCTTCAACCATTTTGCTTATAAGTTTTTCCGCTTCTTCAGGACCTGCCCCATCGTATCTTGTAACAATGGTTATCTAAGGATATTCCATAGACGGAAAAAGCTCTTGAGGAATCCTTGTGTAAGAAATTAATCCAAGAAGTCCTATTGATAAAAACAACATCACTGTTGTAACTGGTCTATCTAAAGGCAATCTCATTATGCTCATTTTATTCTCTTTGGCGCTTTTAAATTTTTATTCTCGGTATTTTTGGTATTCCAGACTCTTTTTTAGGAAGTCTTGGAATTTTGAAACTTTCTCTCAATACAACACTTCTAATTTTTTCTGTTCCATACTTTTTCATTATGTCTAAGAAATTTCCTAAAAACCATAAATTTTTCAACATGCCATTAAAACTCTTTCTTGGATTTTCCATAAGATAATATGCTATGGGAATAATCAAGAGAGTAAGCATCGTACCTGTTATTGTTCCAAAAAGAACTGTAAGAGACATAGATCGCCACATTGAAGCAGCATCATCTCTACTTAATACCATTTGGTAATAATCCAAGCGTTTTCATAAGAAATGTTATCAGTTCAGGGCGTAATCTTTCTTTACAAGATTCAAAGATTACTCTTACAATATTTGTTCTCCCAATTCGCCTCTGGTTTATTTTATCTACAATTATAATAGAACCATAAACAATTGAACCAAATAAAATCATTATACCTATATATACGCCAAGACTTATAGGTTTTTTGAATACCCAAAGAGAAAACGCAACCCCAATTATACTTAGAGGTAATGCAAACATAATAAGAAACGGCTGCTTATAAGATTCAAAAATTGACGCTAGAGCGAAGAATATAAGAATAACAGTAAGGATGATAGCCATAATAAATTGCCCTTGGCTGTTAATAGTTTTCTCATAATCACCTGAAAGATTAAACGAATAATCTTTAGGGAAAGTAATGCCTTTAAGCGCAGCATTAATACCTTTAGCTGCTGTTGTCAATCCTACTTTTGCTCTGTTTGCACTTATTTGTATAAAGCGTTTTTTATTTTTATGCCATATTTCCTGTGTAGATTTAACTTCTTCAGCTCTTGCAACTTGTCCAACACGAATAACTTCTTTCCTTGTATTTATTATAGGCAAAAATAATACGTCGTTTACATTTTGTACGCTTCCTGGACGTAAACGCGCTATTGCTTCTATTTCTTGACCACCTGTTCTATATTTAGTAGCTATAAGCCCTCTTATCTGGGCATGAAGCGTATTTCCGAAATAGTATGCAGTAAGACCAAAATTTGCAAGTCTTTGATGATCAACAATAAGATTAATTTCAGGTTCATCTTCTCTCATCCTTATCTTAACATCGGTAAGACCCTTAACCTGTTGCAATCTTCCCGATGAAGAAAAAGCAAGCTGTTTTAAAGTATCATAGTCTTGTCCATAAAAATCAACAAACATTTCCTTAGCTCCAGCAGAATCTGAATCTTGGTAATATATAAATGCTGGAGCATAATCACTGAAATATTTTCTGAACTCTCCTTTAAAGCGATCAGCATCTTTATAAACTTTAACTTCAATAAAAGTGTGTAATTTCTCAACCTTAGAAGAAACTCTCTCAACATCATCTTTAAAAGACATTAGTTTCGTTTCCATTTTTTTGACCATTTCATTTGAAACTTCTATACGTGTTGCTGGTGGAAACTGTATGCCTATTCTAAAAGTATTTATATCACCTGCATCCATAAATTCAGAATCTCTTGTCTGTAAAATTTTTACAGAAATCAAAAAGCATATAAAAACAAAAAGCCAAACATACGTTTGTTTTCTAAAAACAAATTTTAAAATTCTTCCATAAAAGTGCCTGATTTTTATATACCAATCTTGAAATTCCAGTTCAAAATTATTTTGCCACCTATAAATTTGCGGCGGTACAAATATCATTGTGCTTATAAGTGATGCCATCAAAGCAAAAGTTATAGTAAGACCAAAAGGCATATACAACTGCCTTATTTCTGGTTCCAAAAACACCAAAGGCAAAAACACTACTATCGTAGTAACTGTTGACGCAAAAATAGGCTGCCAAAGTTCTGCTGTACCCTTCACAACCAGTTCTGCCTTAGTTTTATATGTTTTTCTGTGATGATGGAAAGAAATGTTTTCTATAACAACAATAGCATTATCCATAACGTTTGCCATACCCATTGCAAGTCCGCTAAGCGTCATAACATTAAATGTCTGTTTTGCAAAATACATAAGCAAAACAGATATTAAAAGACTTAATGGCAACGTTGTAGCTACTATTACCACGTTCTTAATATTCTTCATAAATAAAAATAAAATTCCGGCAAGTAAAAGAGCTGCTACAATAAGCGCCTCACATAGAGAATAAATTGCTTTGCCTATATATTCAGCATCATTTTTTACAACAGTTAAAGCAATATTTTGGTCTATTGTTTCTCTTAAATTGTCAATAATTTTTAATGTATCTCTTGCGGTACTTATTGTATTTGCGGTGGACTCTTTTTGAATGTATAAAGAAACTACAGACTGAACATTAAGTCTGGAAAATGAAGTGGGTTCATAGAAAGAATCTCTTACAGTAGCAATATCTTTTATTGTTATAATAGAACCAACAGGAGTAATAGCTATACCAGTATTTGCTATTTCTTCAATATTTGTATATTCTCCTGTAGCTCTTATGATGTAATTTTTACTTTTCTCATCAATTTCACCAGCAGATATTGAAATGTTAGAAAGATTTATTTTTTGTATAACTTCAAGTATTGAAAGATTATACGCAACTAATTTTGAGTTATCTATTTCTATAAGAAGTTTTCTTTCCATACCACCACCGACTTCAATATTTGCAACTCCAGAAACACGCATTATTTTTTCTTTAATATTTTCATCAGCAATTTGTCTTAACTCTTCTGTCGAAAATTTTTCTGAACTCATTGCAACAATAATAATGGGAGCATCTGACTGTTCAAATTTTGCGATAATAGGTTTCTCTGTTTCTTTTGGAAGAAGATGGCGTACAAGAGCAAGTTTTTCACGTATATCAATAACAATAAAATCTGTATCTATACCATGATGAAATGTCATCATAATATTAGACTCAGATTCTTTTGAAGAAGAAATCATTTCTTTCAAACCATTGAGTTCAGAAAAAACTTCTTCGAGAGGTCTTGTAACATATTTTTCAACTTCAGTTGAAGCAATACCGCCACGCAAACGAGTTATAACGCTTACCATCCCCGTTTGCGTATTAGGGTTTAATTCCACTGGAATCCTGACAGACATTATTGCCGAGAACATAATCAATGCACAGACTATCATCAGGGTGGTTATCGGTTTTTTTATGCCTATATTAATAATCATAATTTATATGTCGTAAATTACGCACTACCACGTTAAAAACAACAACAACAAACATGGATTCCCGTTTTCACGGGAATGACACAGCACTTATGATATTGTTCGTCATTGTGCACTGCCAAAAATCATAAAGTTTTACTTTGTAGTTATTGTTCAACTGGAACCTGTTCATCATCTTCTTGCAGTTCTTGAAATTTTACTTTTATACCATCTGAAAGCTGCCCTTGAGTTTCCACCACTACAAGTTCACCTATATTAAGACCTTGCAGTATAATAGTTTTTTCTCCAACTTTATCTCCAATAGTGCATGGTCTCATCTGTACAGTACCTTCACTAGGTGTTGAATCCGGAACAACTATAGGTACTAAGAAAGCTGTATCATTTAAAGAAATTATGCTGCCTGAAGAAACCAAAAACACATTATTAAGTTCTTTTATAAATATTATCCCTCTTGCAAACATTCCGGAACGTAAAAGTCCTTCATCATTTTCAACATTGATTTTAACGTTTCCTGTTCTTGTCCTTTCTTTTACAACAGGCGCGATTTCAGCAAGCGTACCTTCAAATTCTTTATCAGGATAAGAATCGCTTAATATTTTCACCTTTTGTCCCACTGATAATTTCTGTATTTCTTTTTCAGGTACATCAACTTCAAAATTTGTTCCTTGATTACTTATAAATTTGCACACTACATCCTGAGGCGTAACATATTCACCAGGCTTTATTATTATTTCTGCCAAAATACCGTCATTTGGCGCTACAAGATTTGTTTTCTTTAAATTTGACTGTGCAAGCTCTAGCTCAGATTGTGCTGCCCTAGCACGCAGTTGTGCAGATTCTGTTTCAAATTTTGCTTCATAAAGCTTGCTTTCAGACAAATCTTTCATATTAAATAATTCTTCGTAAACTTTATATCTTTCTTTTGCTGAACGATATGCAGATTGCTCACTCTTATATCTATTTTGTGCATATTCAACTTTAGTCATTGCATCTTTAGGGTTTAAAGAACAAATGTTTTGTCCCTTTAAAACCTTATCACCCTCTTTAAAATTATAATTAGCAAGATTCCCCTCAATTTCAAAGCGCATATCATTTTCTAAAGCACCTTTTATTGAACCCATAACAGTATATTTCTCTATAAAGTCCTCTTTTTTCAATCTCATCGTTTTTACTTGTATTAAACTTTGCGACTGATCTTCTTTTTTGGATTTCTTAAAGAAGAAAAAGTATCCCCCCAGTCCTGCAGCAACAATAAATACGCATAATATAATTATATAAATCATCTTCTTTCTCTTTTTTAACCACTCAGGAGAATTTGACAGTTTTCTCTCAATGAAAAGAATCATTGTATCCATAACAAGGCAAAAATAGTATTTAAGCTTTTCCAATTTAAGTCCCTCCGCTATCTTAAAGGTATCAAAAGAAGTCTTTCCATTTCAGTTACGGATGAATGATTTTGGTAAGTTGCTCTTGCATACGAAGAAATTGCTTCAGCATACTTCCAAGCTTCTTCCATTAAATTTACGGTAGGTACTTCGTAAAGAGCATTCCTTTTTCTCATAAGAACAAGTTTTCTTTCCCTTAAAACTATCTCTTTTTTTAACGTTCTTGCATTACTTAAAGAATTTAAGTAATCATTATACGCTTTCTCTGTTTCAAGTCTTCTTGTTTTTAAAATTTCAACATAATCGGCATTTGCCTGATTAAAACCAACATTACTTTCCTTTACATCAACAAAATATCCAACATCATCCAAAAGAGCAAGTTTAAAATCATATGTTGTAGTATCAACTCTTTTACTTGCATCGACTATTGAAGAAGGATCAGTCGCTTCTTTAGAATACGCCGCCTCAAACGAATTTCCCCACAAACTCCACGAAAGTCTTCCCAAAACACTCCAATTTGCAGCAAGCTCAAGAGGTTCTGTAGTAAATGCTTCTCCACCTTTCCCATAAAAACCATCGACATAAAATTTAGGAATAATTTTTGAACGATTTATTTTGATTTTCATATCCGCCATCTCTGACTGAATTTTTGCTGTCTGCACATCTAAATTATTTGTTAAAACAAAACTTAGCAAATCTCGCAAAGTAAAAGAAATTTCAGCAACGTCATCAGACAATTCATCTGATGCTTGGGCATTTATGTCACTGATATCAGTGACACCAACAATATTAATAAGCTTTTTTATTGAAAAGTCTAAATTTATGCGCGCTGCAAAATACATATCTGAAATTTTATCTTTAAAATTTTCAGCTTCAAACATATCAAGTTCTGATATAGCTTTTGCTTTATATTCATTTTTAACTTTCAAAAAAAGCTTATCTACTATCTCATAAGCTTTCCCTAAAGTTTTATATTCTAATTTTAAAGTAAGATATTCGTAATATGCAAGTTTAATTTTTGAAGAAAGTTCTTCGCGTGTTTTTGTGTAATTGAATTTTGCTGCAGCAACCATCATTGACTCGTATTTGTATGTACCCCTAGTTCTGTACCCTTCATATATGGCTTGCGTTGCCTTTATACCATACGATTCTGAATTGTATTCTTTACCATCAAACAACCCTTGCGAATTGCTCGCTAAGGCTGTAGTACCTTTTGAGTTGGTATGCTGAAGCATAATCTGAGGAAAGAAAGCTCTTGCTGCACGGATAGTTCTTGATTTTGCAAGCTGTACTTGCTCAAAAGTTACCCTAAGTTTAGGATCGCGAGACTCTGCAATTTTCATACATCTTAATAAAAAAGCATCGTCTGAATAAGAAGTGTTATGCAATACTGACAGTAAAAATGTAATTGTTAAAACAAATGTAAATCTTTTGAAAAATTTTTTCTCATTTAGTAACAAATTTTTCTCCATTTTTACAAACTAATAAATGAATCTTTTTATAATATATATAAAGACTAACTGATTTGTCAATTTTCTATAGTATAATATCTTAACATATTTAACAACGCAAATTGTTTCATCAGGACTTTGTTCCTCTTCGCAATGTCACTTAAAAATAATATACTTATAGAATAAAAAAGAGCAAAGGAAATGGAAAAAAGAGTTAACAAACTCTAGCTCAATCTTTTAGTTTTTCTATGAGAATTTTGTTGACAAGCTGAGGGTTTGCTTGACCTTTAGACTTTTTCATCACAAGACCGACGATTGCACCTATTGCTCTTTCTTTGCCAGACTTAAATTCTGCAACAGCTTTAGGATTTTCAAAAATAGCTTCTTGGCATATTTTTATAATAGTTGATTCATCAGAAATTTGTGTAAGTCCTTTTTCTTTTATTATTTTTTGGGGATCCGATGATTTTTCATACATTTCTTCAAAAACTATTTTCGCAATTTTTCCTGAAATAGTTCCATCTAAAATAAGAGAAATTAATTTCGTCAAATTTTGACTTGAAACAGGAGATTTTGTTATACATGTCTTTGAAGCATTCAGTTTTGCACTTAGTTCTGTAGAAATCCAATTTGCAAGAAGTTTAGTTGAAGATTTTTTATCTTTTGAAGCATTTAATGCCTCTTCATAATAATCTGCAACCATTTTAACTGAAGTTAAATAATCCGCATCGTATTCCGATAAATTGTAATCTTTTATAAACCTTGCTTTTCTTGCTTTTGGAAGTTCCGGAACCTGTTTGTGCAAATCTTCTATAAAAGAATCTGGTAAATCAAAAGGAACTAAATCTGGCTCAGGGAAATATCTATAATCTAAAGCGCCTTCTTTTGAACGCATTGACTTTGTAATTCCTTCTTTCGCTTCCCAAAGTCTCGTTTCTTGTACAAGTTTACCGCCCGAATTAAAAACCTCTTTTTGTCTTTCAACTTCATAAGCTATAGCATCTCTTACGCCAGATATTGAATTCATATTTTTAATTTCAACTCTTGTTCCAAACTCTCTCTGACCAACAGGACGTATGCTTACATTTACATCACAGCGCATTTTACCTTCTTCCATACTGCACTCAGAAGTTCCTAAATATTCAACAATATTTTGAAGCTCGTTTAAAAATTCAAAAGCTTCATCTGGAGATCTAAGTTCTGGTTCAGTGACAAGTTCCATTAATCCTATACCTGCCCTGTTTAAATCGAGAAGGGAATAATCGAGTTTTCTGCTGCCTATTTCGTGGACAAGTTTGCCGGCATCTTCTTCAAGATGTATTCTCGTTATATTAATAACTTTTTCTTTTCCATCGATAGTTATTGTAAGTTTGCCTCTGGAACATAAAGGCATATCAAGCTGAGTTATCTGGTAATTTTTGGCAACATCAGGATAAAAATACTGTTTTCGCGCAAAAGTGCATTGTTTATTTATATCAAAATTCAATGCGAGTCCTGTTTTAACTATAGCTTCAACCGCTTTTTTATTCAATATTGGAATTGCTCCCGGCTGCGAACTACAAATCACACACGTATTTGAATTCGGTTCTAAACCAAATTGCGTAGAACATTCGCAAAAAACTTTTGATTTTGTATTAATCTGCATATGAACTTCAAGCCCTACAACTGTTTCATATTTAGACATTTTTGGTACCTTATGTTAATAATTTAAATGACTTTACAGCGTTGGATATTTATTTACATCAAATTCTGAAATTCTTTCAAAAGCATTAGCTACTTGAAAAAGTTTTGCATCAGAGAATCTCAAGCCCATAAAATGTACGCCCATCGGCACACCTAAACCTGTAAAACTACACGGAACAGTAATTCCCGGAAGCCCTGCTAGATTTGCAGCTATAAGGAAAATGTCACATTCTTCAGAAAGCGTTTCACCGAATTTTACAGGCATTTGCAACGTTGCTGGCGAAAATATAAAATCACATTTTTTATATGCATCTGTTATCTGGTTTATAAGTAAAGTTCTTACCCTTTGAGCTTGATGATAACATCTGTAATAATTTTTTGCACCTAAAACATAAGTTCCAAACAATATTCTTTTCTTAACTTCATACCCAAGCGATTCCGCACGCGATTTTGCATACTCATCATTTAAACTCTTACCATTAGGCGATCTATATCCATAACGAATTCCATCAAAAGTGGCAATATTTGCAGAAACTTCGGCACACATAATAACTTTATATAAAGCTGGAACATACCTGTAAGCAGGAACATCTATTTCTACTATCTTAACACCTTCAAGTTTAAGTTTATTTACAGCTTTATTAAAGTGTTTCGTTATTTCTACATCCGTTTTATAGTCTAAAAGCTGTTTAGGTATGCCTATTTTTAGAGCCCTTAATATATCTAGGTCATCAATATTGTGCAAATCAATCCATTCCTTCGGCTCGCAAACGGGATCTCTATAATCTTTACCCGCTATTATACTTGTAAGCAAAGCCGTATCTTTTACGGTTTTTGAAAATGTACCTATCTGATCAAAAGAAGATGCCAAGGCGCACGCTCCATATCTGCTTATTAATCCATAAGAAGGCTTATAACCAACTACTCCGCAAAAACTTGCAGGCTGTCTTATTGAACCTCCTGTATCAGAACCCAACGCAAAAGGTACCATTCCTGCACTTACAGCTGCGGCACTCCCGCCTGACGAACCGCCCGGAATACGTTCAATATCCCAAGGATTTGCCGTTTTCTGGTAAGCTGACGTTTCAGTAGAACCACCCATTGCAAATTCGTCCATATTCGTTCTTCCTACAAAAATTGCACCTGCTGCTTTGAGTTTTTCTATAACAGTAGCATCATAAGGAGAAATATAATTTTCAAGATATTTAGAGGCGGAAGTCATTCTTTCGCCTTTTACCATAATATTATCTTTTATACCAATAGGCACGCCTTCAAGAAAACCACATTTTGCCCCTGCTTTTATCTTATCGTCAGATTGTAAAGCTTGATTTAAGGAATTTTCTTCACTTAATTTAAGGAACGCTTTTATCTTTGAATCTATTTTTTTTATATGTGCAAAACAAGCTTTAACAATATCCTTACTCTTTACTTTGCCAGAACAAATTTTTATACGTAAATCTTCTACTCTGTTTGTTAGAATTTCATCCATAATTAAAACCACTTTTTCTTTTTAAAATATATAAGCATTGATATTATGGCAACACACATTAAACCCATTGCAAAAAACCATGAACCTTTGCTTCCAAAAATTGAATGTTCTGGGAATGCTACATTCATCCCATAATAGCCGGATATGATAAGAACTGGCATTAAAATTGTTGCTATTAGTGTCAAAAATTTCATAACTTCAGTAAGCCTTACTGTAACGCTTGACATATAAACTTCAAGCAAACTCACAACCATCTGACTTCGCACAACTATTGATTGATTCATTCTCGCACATTGTGTATAAATATCGCGGAAATATACTAAATATTCTTTTGAAATTAAATTGTTGTTTGCTCTTGTAAAATAAATGTATGCCGCTTGCTGAGATTCAGCTATTTTTTTCATTGCAAAAATTACTTTTTTTATATCAAGTATTTCTTCCATATTTTCTGTTTCTGGTTCTTCAAGAATATCATCTTCTAATTCTTCCATCTTGCCATCAATTTTTTCTAAAGTAAACTCGTAACTAGAAACAACTTTATTAAAAATATTATAAAGTAAGTTTTCAAGACTTTTCATTTCAACCTGCGGTCTTGCCTTTGCTTTTTCAAAAAGAGTTTCAAGAAAAAATAGTTCTTCTATATGCACAGTAATTACAAAACCTTTACCGACAAAAATATTTAATTCATAAATGCTGTCTTCAAATTCTTGAAAATAGTTAGGTTTAAGTTGTATTCCATGCACGGCACCGAAGACATAGTTTTCAAATTCTTCCATTTTGGGATAATATTGCGGAAAAAGACAATCTTCAATTGACATCTCATGAAATTTAAATGATTCAGAAAGAAGCAGTGTCTCTTCATGCTTTAATTCGTGGTTTTCCAAATGAATATCGATCCATATAATATCTGGTTTTTGCTTATAATCTTCCGCTACTTTTAATGCGCCATATTCAGTAGTAATTATGCCGTTAGTGGAATAAATCGCTTTTATCATAAAAAAACCTATTATGCTTCTATAACCTTTTGAACTTTATAAAAAGTTCCCTCTTTTGCAGGCGCACCGTCAAGCATTTGATCTATAACTTCTTTCGAACATGGTTTTACAATATCTTCTCTCCAGACATTTCTAAGTTCTGTAACATGAGTCGTAGGCTTTAAATCAGTCACATCAGGTTCTTGCAAAATTTTTATATAATCAAACATTTTATTTATATCCTCAAGATATTTTCTTTTTTCTTCTTCTTTTATATCTATTCTTGCAAGAAAAGCAGTAGTTTCGAGTTCTTCTTTCAACATAAAGGCGCCTCTTATTAAAACAGATTAGAGCCTGTTTATACTATATAAACAGACTCTGAAAAGATTGTACAAAAATCAAATTTTTTTGACAACAGTTTTGTGTATAGCTATAATACTACATAAATTATGAGCATACGTAAAATTTTATTTCTACTAGTCCTTATGATTTCCTGCCAGTTTCTATATGCTCAGGAAAATGATGCTTCATACGAAAGTAATGAATCTAAAAATTATTCTGATATTATACCCATATCTGTAGAAGTTGACGATCCTATGTTCTCTCAAATAGCAAAAGCCGTATCGCAGGCATATTCAGATGAACAAACAAAATCTAAAATTTTAGATGCAGAAATATTTTATAAAAAATCTACAGAAGCTTTTAAAGCTGGTAATCTTACCGATGCAAAAAAATATTTTATTCTTTTTCTAGAAGAAATTGGAAACGCCGGAATAGATCCCAGAATATATTTCTTTCTTTTCGACAATATGGAAGAAATTATTACAAAACTTAAAAGAATTTATTCTGCAAATAACTCTGTTTCTCTCTCTAATGAAAGAAATTATTCTATTTCTATGACAACTAAAGACAATTCACTTGTAGAAAAATATGTTTCAATCTATTCTTCAGGAAAAAATAAAAACATAATACAGACTGCGCTTGAAAGAAGCGGCACTTATAGAAATATTATTTTAAAAACATTGAGGGAATTTAATCTTCCTGAAGAGTTGTTTTATCTACCAGTAGTTGAAAGTTTGTATAACTTAAATACAGTTTCAAAGGCAGGTGCTGTAGGAATATGGCAAATTATGGCACATAGAGGCAGAGCTTTAGGACTGCAAATAAATTACTGGATAGACGAAAGAAAAGATCCCGAAAAAGCTACAAAGGCAGCTTGTTTATATTTAAAACAACTTTATATTATGCTCAACGACTGGCATTTAGTACTTGCAGCGTACAATAGAGGTGAATATGGGCTTATCCGCGATATGAAATTTTCTAATGCAACAAATATTTATGAAATGACTTTAAGAAACGCTATACCTAAAGAAACTCAAAATTATGTTCCGCAGTTTATAGCTGCAGTAACAATCGGCGATAATCTTGAAGAATATGGGTTTAGAAATTTAAAATATGCAGAGCCTTTAAACTACGATAAGTATAAAACCAATAAAGTAATAGACCTGAAAATTGCTGCCCAGTGCGCTGAAACTAGCATTGAAGAAATAAAAAAACTTAACCCAGCGTTAAATGCGTGGTGCACACCTCATGGTTATCCTGACTTTGAATTAAAATTACCTCACGGCAGTAAAGCAAAATTTATAGAAAACATAAAAAAAGTGAAAGATTTAAATCCATCTCCTGGTTTCGTTAAACATAAAGTAACAAAAGGTGAATATATTGAAAAAATTGCAGCAAAATACAAAACTACAACGAAAGAAATTTATAAAGATAACCCCATTATATCAAAACAAAAATACCTTAAACTCGGGCAAGTTATTGTAGTACGGCCCGGAAAAAATTATTTTTAGGTGATCTATTTTCTTTCTAAACTATACATACAACTTCACCGACTTGTCAATTTGTTAGAGTCTGTCATCATAAATCAACTTATTTATTTTTTTAGTATCTATAAGACATAAAAGCAAATACATTGCAGCTATAACCATCTTTATCTAGCTTAGAACCAGTTTTGTCTAGCATATTTGCTGTTGCATGTCTTTGCCCTTGCAAACTTCCACAAGAATATATTTCACAACCTAACCCCATAGATAATGAACGCCAAACAGGAACTGTACAAGATGCCTCTAAATCTAATC
>JAITPF010000010.1 GCA_031289585.1 Endomicrobium sp.
GATTAGATTTAGAGGCATCTTGTACAGTTCCTGTTTGGCGTTCATTATCTATGGGGTTAGGTTGTGAAATATATTCTTGTGGAAGTTTGCAAGGGCAAAGACATGCAACAGCAAATATGTTAGACAAAAGTGGTTCTAAGCTAGATAAAGATGGTTATAGCTGCAATGTATTTGCTTTTATGTCTTACAGATACTAGTGTGAACAGATTATAATATCAATACTTTTTTCGAAAACGTTTGGATAAAATAAAAAAAGTAAGAGGTTTTAATGAATAACTTTTATAAATACAAATTGAGTATTTTATCGTCACTGTGTTGAGCTGATATATTATTTTAGTTCTAAAGTTGTACTTGTTTTGCTTTATATTTCTTGCTTAGTTTTATTTTTTCGCTTTGCTTTTAAATTTTTAATAACACACTATAAATAATTGACAAAAGAAGTCAATATATCATACCATAAACTGTTACAATATGATTTTTATGTAAATAATGATACTAAAAAGGTATTAGATGCAAACTGAAATAATAATAGCAGGTTTTGGCGGACAGGGTGTTCTTTTAGCCGGAACTTTAATTGCGCAGGCTGCAATAGAACAAAACCTGCACACAACGTGGTTTCCATCTTATGGAGCTGAAATGCGCGGAGGTACGGCAAACTCTACGATTGTTGTATCAAATGATGAAATAGGCTCTCCTCTCGCTTTTAATCCAAATGCATTGATAGCTTTGAATGAACCGTCCTTAGACAAGTTTATGCCGAGAGTTGTTGACAGTGCTGTAATAATTGCAAATTCTTCAATTGTATCACAAGGTAAGGAATATAGAGTAAAACCCTATTTTGTACCTGTAACGGATATCGCAGATAAAGAAATTAAAAACATGAAAACTGCGAACTTAGTTGCGGTGGGAGCATTAATAAAAGCCATCGAAGTACGTCAATATTATGTTTCAGTTAACGAAAAAGGATTAACTATAGAAAGTGTCTTGTCTGCATGCGAAAAAGCTTTTGCTTCAAAACCGCAACTTATTGAAATTAATAAAAAAGCAATTAAAGTAGGATATGATTTTATAAAATAATCTATAATTTTAATAAGTTAATTTAGAGGATTATAATGAATATAAGACCAGCAAAAGTTACAGATGTAAAAGAAATACATAAACTTGTTGAGCATTATGCAAATAATAAAGAAATGCTGCACAGATCTTTAAATGCAATATATGAAAATATTCAAGAATTTATAGTTCTTGAATATGAAGGCAAAATAATTGGATGCGGTGCTCTACATGTTTCATGGGAAGATTTGGCAGAAGTAAAGGCTTTAGCAATAGCTGAAGAGTTTAAAGGACAAGGGTTTGGTAGAAAAATAGTTGAAAAACTTCAAGAAAATGCCAAAGAATTAGGCATACAAAAAGTTTTTTCGTTAAGTTTTAAGCCTGAATTTTTTAAAAAACTAGGTTATATAGTAATTCCTAAAGAAATGCTTCCACACAAAATATGGAGTGAATGTGTTAACTGTTACTTGTTCCCAGATTGTGGAGAGGTTCCGTTGCTTATTTCCTTAATGTAATAAGTTTTATCTTTTTCGTTCTTTCAAATTATGACGAGTTTCGTGAAAACAGGATAAGCTATTAGTGTGAACAAACTCTATTTTAGGCTTACTTATAAGAAATTAATCTGTAAAATAATGTTAATACAAAATCTTAAAACTTTTCTTAAACAATTTCCAAGACATTGGATAGTCGTTGCAAGTGCATGGATTAGTAAAATCATTGTGGTGTTGGTACAAATTATAAGTATAAGGTCTCTGTTAATCTATCTTGGCGAAGATAAATATGCTGTATATGTTATTGTTTTTTCATTAACATCATGGTTCAATTTAGCTGAGTTCAGTGTTGGTTTATCTCTTCAGAATTTTATTTCAGAATTCCGATCAAAAAACGAAAATTATGAAAAATATATTATTGCAGCATTACAAATAATATCCATTTTATTTATAATTGCTATTTTTCTCACATTATTCATTGCAAATCCTATACAGGACATTATTTTTAAAAAGTTTGTATATATTCAAGAAATACAAAATATTAACGTCATATTCATCACAGGTATAGTAGCTATTATTACCGCACTTTTAAGCATAGTTTATCGTGTATATTATGCATTACACAAGGGATATATTCCTAATATAATGCCAGCAATTGCCGCAAGCATATCAATGATTTCCATCGTTCTTTTTAATCGTTATTCGTCAATACGTCAAAGTATTCTATCTGCTTTGCTTATTTTCACATTGCCACAGTTAATTATAACTTTGGTGCCTTTTATAACGGTGTTTAAAAGTTTCTTTGCAAAAATATTAAAATTCGATTTTACAATTATCAAAAATTTATTTACGAGAGCAATAAAATTTCATGGAATGATAACACTTTCTATGATATATGTACAAACAGATTATCTTGTAATTTCACAAACATTAAATCCAAATGAAATAGTAATGTATAATATTTTTGTAAGAGTATTTATGTTTTTTTCATTTATATATACTTCGGTACTTGGAGCTTTTTGGCCTGTAAGTACGGAGATGTTTGTTAAGAAAAAGTTTAGAGAAATAAAGAAAACAATAAAAAAATATCTTACTTATGTGACATTGTTTATGATTATAGGAACAATAACAGTTATAATTTTTTCAAAATTGATCATAAAAGTATTAGCACCTGGATTAGATATTGTTCCAACAATATCTCTATTTTTATTATTTGGTTTTTATATAACTATAAGATCATGGCAAGATACTTTTATAGTATTTCTGCAAAGTATAAATGCGTTAAAAATATTTTGGATATATATGCCTTTTCAAGTAATTGTAAATGTACTCATGCAATACTTCTTATCAAAGAAGTATGGTGCTGAAGGTATTGTGATGGGCTTAATTTTGTCTATTCTCTTAATATCGCTTTGGGTATTGCCATTAAAAACACATAAAATTTTTAAACAAAGAGAGGTTTATAAAAATTTTTAAGCTTTTATTGTTTTGTCTATGTCTTTTTAGAACTGTCAAATTATAGTTTGTTTAACCTAATAGGACGAAAGTGCTGCTAGGATTTTTGAAGAAAATTTGGTTGTTTTGTGATGGGCAATACCTAAACATATTGACACAACAAAACTGACAAAATTTACCAAAAAGCAATCGCATCCCGAAGGGTTATGACAAAAATGCCAACTGCCACGTTTGCTCAAGGTGTGTCAAAATCTCGCTATTTCCACACTTTTGTGTTTGCTGACTATTTTTACTCCTAACGCTTTTGCCTTATTGTATGAACAGCCCTTAAACGACTAATTGACAAAAAAATAAAAAGTTGTTATGCTTTTTTTAACTCAATATATAACAATGAGCAAAGGCGTTCAAATATGTTTTTTAAGTATTTGAGCGTCTTTTGCTTTACGAAATTGCAAAAAACCTAAAAATGTGAATGTAAATATTATGAATAGACTCTAATATTTATAAAATACTGATTTGATTGTTATAAAAGATTTTAAAGTGTTTTTGAATAATTTAATGGGAGGAAAAAATGCTTAGTGTTGGGAATACGGCTTTTATTCTCATTTGTACTGCGCTTGTGTTTATTATGATTCCAGGGCTTGCACTTTTTTATGGAGGTTTGGGACGCAGGAAAAATATGGTCAATAATATGATGAATTCTGCGTTCATTATGGGTCTTGGTATTGTTTTGTATATGTTGGTAGGATATTCATTGTCTTTTGGAGAAGGTGGTGGAAATTTTATAGGATCTCTTAAAAATTTTGGACTTATTGGCATTACAAAAGATTCTCTGACAGGCTTGTTGCCTACATTTGCTTTTATGGCATTTCAAATGATGTTTGCCCTTATAACACCGGCAATTATAACAGGATCTATTGCAGGCAGGATGAAATTCAAAGCATTGTTTTTTTTCATAGCTTTGTGGTCAATATTTGTATATTATCCTTTGGCACATATGGTATGGGGTGGAGGTCTTATAGGCGGCAATATAGGAGCTCTTGACTTTGCAGGTGGCGATGTTGTACATATTAGCTCAGGGACAACTGGTCTTATTCTTGCAATTTTACTTGGCAAAAGAGTTGGTTATGACCATACGTCATATCGCATACATAATGTACCGTTTGTCTTTTTGGGTATGGGACTTTTGTGGTTTGGTTGGTTTGGTTTTAATGCAGGAAGTGCTCTTGAAGCAAATGGACTTGCAGCTCATGCATTTATGACAACAGCTATTTCTGCTGCTACAGCTATGTTAGTATGGATGCTTATAGATGTAATTAAGCAGGGTAAAGTTACATTGATCGGTGCATGTACAGGTGTTATAGCTGGTTTGGTGGGTATTACTCCTGCGGCAGGGTTTGTTGATATGTGGGCAGCTTTACTTATTGGTATAACAGTAAGTCCTGTTTGCTATTTTGGAATAGCTCTTATTAAAAGAGTATTTAAAATTGACGATGCTTTAGATGCTTTTGGGTGTCACGGTATTGGCGGTATATGGGGTGGAATATTAACAGGTGTTTTTGTAAACCCAGTGATCAATGGGGGCAGATATGGACTTATTTTTGGGCAAACTGCACAATTTGTTGCACAGATTAAAGGCATCCTTGTAACTTTTGCTATAGTTATTGTGGGAACTTTATTGTGTGCTGGAATTGTTAGTGTATTCATGCCATTGCGCGTAGAAAAGAAAGAAGAACTTATAGGCCTAGATATTTCAGAACATGGCGAAAATGCCTACCCATCTTTTACTGGTTTAGATTAATGTAGATAAGGAGGAATTTTTATGATAAAAATTGAAGCCATTGTTCGCGAAGAAAAGTTAGAAGATATAAAAGAGGCTCTTAATAAAGTTGGAGTAAACGGAATTACTGTATCACAAGTTATGGGCTGTGGAAAGCAAAAAGGTTATAAAGAACTTGTACGTGGAACAGAAGTTGATATAACAATGCTTCCTAAAATTAAGTTTGAGATTATAGTTTCTTCTCAAGAGTGGGAACAAAAAACAATAAAAGCAATCCAAGAAGCTGCTTACACCGGCAATCCAGGTGACGGGAAAATATTTAGCTACGATTTACGTAATGTGATGAGAGTTCGTACAAAAGAAACCGGCACTGCAGCAATAAATTAGAGTCTGTTCACACTAATAGTGCAAAAGCGTTAGGAGTAAAAATAGTCAAGTGGAGGGAAGGTGCTGTCATCAAATTGCAAAGTCTGAAGGATGGTTGTATCTTTTTTTTAGTCTTGTCTGTCGTTGCGCACTGCCGAAGGCGGCAAGGGTTGCGAAGTAACATGGGAATCTTTTCTTTTTTAACGATGTAGAAATTGTCTCATCGGGACTTTTTCTCTCCTTGCGATGACGGTACTGATGTTTTGTTGTCATTGTTAATGCAGCGAAGGTAAGATATTTGAAGATAAACTCTCCTGCGCAAGCTCTATATTGACTTCGTTGTCATATCCGTCCCCGATAAAAGATATTTGAGGGTAAACTCCAGCGGGAATCCAAGTTGTTGTAAGATGTTAGTTAATATGGATACCCGTCGGAATTTACTCTCGAATGTTTTTATCGGGGGCGGGAATGTCACCTTAAAGACAAAACATATTTTTCCGTGTCCATACACCACCCGAATGTCTTTATCGGAGGCAGGAATGACAGAGCAAAAGATATCAATAACGGATAAAAATGTTGTATTATGCTCGCGAAAGCGGGCATCCAAGTTATAAAATAATGACAAAGAACATGGATTCCAGTTTTCATGGGAATAACACAGAGGCGAGACTTAACAATGTAGATTGCTTTGTTGGGATTTTGTTTCTTCTAGCTGCTTTTGGTAGTGTGCAATGAGTCCTTTTCAACTGTGTTGATGACATTGCACTAGTTTACTTCTGAGGCCTAACAAATTTATGGAAATGAGAATAGATAAAATATTAGAAAAAGCCATAAACACTCACTCTTTGAATGAGAATGAGATCCTTGAACTTTTAAAAACAGAAAAGACAGATACTCTATTCCTTCATGCAGATGAAATACGTAAAAAATATGTAGGTGATGCAGTGCATTTGCGAGCACTTATAGAATTTTCTAACTATTGTAAGCAAAATTGTTTTTACTGTGGTTTACGAAGAGATAATTCCAGTTTAAAGCGTTACCGTATAGAGTCACGTAATATTATAGACCTAGCAAAAAAAGCAAAAGATTATGGCTATAAAACTATTGTTTTGCAGTCTGGTGAAGACTCTTATTATACAGTTGAAAAAATGATAACAATCATTTCAGGTATTAAAGATTTAGATCTTGCTCTTACATTAAGTATTGGTGAAAAAACTTTTGAAGAATACAAAGCATATCGTAATGCGGGCGCAGATAGATATTTACTAAGAATTGAAACTACAAATGAAGCTCTTTATAATAAACTTGATCCGGAAATGAGCTTAAAAAATAGAATGCAGTGTATTGAAAATATAAAAAAACTGGGGTATGAAGTTGGCTCTGGGATAATTGTAGGACTCCCAGGGCAGACGTTAGAAAGTATTGCAAAAGATATTATTTATCTTAAATCAATTCCTGTTGATATGGCTGGAATAGGACCTTTTATTTGTCATCCAGATACACCGATGAGTCTAATTCTATATAACTCTTCTCCAACAAGTGAAGAAAAAGAAAATTCTAGTGATTCTTTTGAATTGTCACTTAGAGCTGTGGCAATTTTGCGATTGATTATGCCTGATATTAATATACCTGCTACAACAGCAATGGAGACATTGAATCCAAAGGGACGGTTAATTGCTTTGCAAAGTGGAGCAAATGTTGTTATGCCAAATGCTACCGATACAACCTATAGAAAATACTATGAAATATATCCTGGCAAGATTTGTCTTGGCGATTCGCCGTCATATTGTAGGTTCTGTATAGAAAACAAAATTAAATCTATAAACAGATTCGTATCAACAGGGAAAGGATTTCATATAAGACAAAGAGGTCATTAATAAAATGAAGATATTGGTTGGATTGAGCGGCGGTGTTGATTCTGCGGTTGCAGCTTATTTGTTAAAAAAGCAAGGTCACGAAGTTATCGGGGCGATGATGTCTATATGGGACGGATCTCTCCCAGAACCAAAAGTTAAAGGAGCTGATGCCTGTCTTGGTCCTGAAGAAGAAGATATTGAAACTGTACACAAAATAGCTGATTTTCTTAAAATTCCTTTGCATGTAGTGGATTGTTGTGAAGAATATAAAAAAATCGTACTTGAAAATTTTAGGAATGAGTATAAAGAAGGGCGCACACCAAATCCTTGTGTGTGGTGTAATACTTATATTAAATTTGGAGTTTTTCCCATTGCAGCAAGAAAAATTGGACTTTCTTTTGATAAATTTGCCACTGGACATTACGCAAATATAGGATTTAATAGTTCCATAAATATGTATCAATTACATAAAGCTGCTGATTCAAATAAAGATCAGACTTATTTTTTATATAGACTTACACAAAAAATTCTTTCGGAAACTCTTTTTCCGCTGGGCATTTACACTAAAGAACAGGTGAGAAATATTGCAAAAGGAATAAAACTTCCTGTAGCGGAAAAACCAGATAGCCAAGATTTTTATTGTGGGGATTACAATGAAATTTTACAGTTTCCTGTAAACTCTGGAGATATTGTAAATAAAAACGGAAAGACTCTTGGAAAACATAATGGAATATGGAACTACACTGTTGGGAAACGTAAAGGATTAGGACTTTCCGGAGGAACAAAAGATCCGTTGTATGTTATAAATATTTCAGCTAAACAAAATGTTGTAGTAGTAGGAACAAAAGAAGACTTGTACTCTTCATCGCTTATTGCTGAAAAAGTGTCATGGGGTTCAATTACTGCACCAAAAGAGTCTATTGAAACAACTGTAAAAATCCGTCAACAGCATAAACCTGCACAAGCAGTTATTATTCCTCATGGAATAGCTTTGGTAAAAGTTGAATTTGCTGAACCGCAGATGTCCATTACTGCAGGACAAAGTGTAGTATTTTATAAAGAAGATATAGTTTTAGGCGGTGGAATTATTCAATAGTTTTGAACGGACTCTAAAAATATCGCCACCTAAACTATCTATTGCAACAATCAACGGCATATTCTCAACTTCGAGTTTATAAATTGCTTCGGGCCCTAAATCTTCAAAAGCAATAAGAGAGGCTTTTTTTACAGTTTTAGAAAGAAGTGCTGCAATACCGCCTGTAGCAACAAGATAAACTGAACCTGTTTCCTTTATTGAATTGACAACTGTCTCAGAGCGTGTACCCTTTCCAATCAAAAATTTAACACCTTCTTTAAGAATCCTTGGAGTAAAAACATCCATTCTTGAAGATGTTGTAGGACCGCAAACTCCAATAACGTTACCTGGTTTTGCAGGTGTAGGGCCACAATAGTAAATTGCAGCATTCTTTAAATTAAAAGGAACTTCTTTGCCACTATCTAAAATATCTATAATTCTCTTATGGGCAGCATCTCTTGCTGTATAGATAATTCCGCTAAGCAAGATTTTTTGCCCAGCTTTCAGCGTTTTAGTGTTTAAAATCAAATCTTTTAAATTTATTTTCATACCATAATTGTTTTTCTTCTACAGGAATGGCATTGAATACTTACAGCTATAGGAAGCGAAGCTATATGCGCTGGTTCGGTTTCAATAAATACAGCTAAAGCTGTGGTTTTACCTCCCATGCCCATAGGACCAATATTTAATTTATTTATATTACTCAACAATTCTTTTTCTTTTTTATTGTAAAAAACACTTTTATTTTCACTACCTATTTCACGAAGTAGAGCTTTTTTTGACATAAGTCCTACAGACGCAAAATTTCCACCTATACCTATGCCAATAACTAAAGGAGGGCAAGCATTTCTCCCTTTATCGCTTACAGAACTTAAAACAAACTCTTTTACTCCATTCCAACCCGCAGATGGAACAAGCATTTTCAATGTACTTGCATTTTCACTTCCACCACCTTTAGGCAAAAAAGTAATTTCTATTTTATCACCAGATACCATGTCAATATAAATATTTGCAGGAGTGTTATCTTTAGTGTTTTTTCTTTCAATAGGATCGGACACAATGGATTTGCGCAAATAATTGTTTGTATATCCCAAAGAAACACCATTATTTATTATGTTGTAAATATCTTCTTCAAGTGCTACATCATGTCCAAGTTTTACAAAAAAATTTGCCGTACCAGTATCCTGACATAACGGGATTTGTTCTTTTTTTGCAATACTTGCATTTTCAATAATTTCTTCTAAAATATCTTTTGCAATACCATTTTCTAAAGCAACATTTTGTTCCAGCGACTTTAAAACATCTTCTGGAAGCTCAAAGTTTGCTTTAGCACACAAATTTTCAATAGCTTTAATAATAGTTTCAGACTTTATCTTTCGCACTTTTTATATAACCTTTTTTCATCATTGTTTCAGTGATAGCTCTACTTCTCTTTATCATTACTTTCGCATCATTAAAAATTTTATCATAACTTAATTTTTTACCAGCAACTTTTTCCTTTATTGCTTTCACCCCTATTTCAGCAGCAACCTTAGGAAAAATTTCCCAATCATTCATAGTAGGAAGGATTCTTTCAGGTCTTATTTTATTATCAGCTATGCAGGAAGCAAGTGCCAAAGCAGCCGTTATACACATAGTGTCCGTAATTGTTGAAGCTCTTACATCAAGCACTCCTCGGAAAACTCCAGGAAACCCCAAAGAATTATTTACCTGATTTGCAAAATCGCTTCTTCCTGTTGCAACCACAACTGCTCCCGCCTCTTTTGCTTCCCATGGCCAAATTTCAGGTATAGGATTTGCACACGTAAAAACTATCGGATTTTTAGCCATGCCTTTTATCCATTCTTTCTTTATTATTCCAGGTCCCGGTGTTGATAAAGCAATAACAGCATCGGCATTTTCTATAGCTTCTTTAACACCACCATGCAAATTATTTACATTTGTATCTACAGCCAAAGCCCATTTTTCAGGATATTGTTTTAAATCAAATCTCTCTTTATGAAGAGTACCATGCAAGTCTGCCATAATTATATTTGCAGGATTTGCACCGTAAAGAATTAACAGTCTTGATATGCATATATTTGCAGCACCTGCCCCTATCATTGCAATTTTAATTTTTCCTATCTTTTTTCCTACAACTTTTAAAGCATTTATAAAACCTGCAAGCGTTACGAGAGCTGTTCCCTGTTGATCATCGTGCCATACTGGTATATGACATTCTTTTCTTAAAGTATTCAATACAGGGAAACATTTTGGCTGTTCTATATCTTCCAAATTCACACCGCCAAAAGATGGTTGCAATATTTTTACAGTCTGTATTATTTCTTTCTCATCTTTTGTGCCAAGGCATATAGGATACGCATCAACTCCGCCAAGATATTTGTATAAAAGAGCTTTCCCCTCCATAACGGGCATTCCGGCTTCTGGTCCTATATTGCCAAGCCCTAAAACTCTTGTTCCGTCACTTACCACTGCAACACTGTTCCATTTATTTGTATATTCATATACGAGTTCAGGATTATTATGAATATCGGTACATACTGCCGCGACTCCCGGGCTATACCATATTGAAAAATCATCAAAATCTTTGACTCTGCATTTAGGAACAACTTCAATTTTACCACGGTAAAAAGGATGTAGTTTCCTTGCAATTTTCGATGGCTTTTGCGTTGCTTTTAAAAGTTTTTTTTCATTAATTTTTTTCTGTTTTTTCATTTTACTTCCTTATTTAAACAAAAAACCTTACATATCCTGAATTCGTAAGAGTATTAACACTTAACACATCGTCAGAAAATATCTTGCAAAAATTCTTTCACTAAATAATTTGAATGCCAGTTTTTATATCAAACAAAAGAATTTTTGCAAGGTTAAAAACAAGATCTATTATCTGATTGGTTTTTACTGAATTATGAGAATCAACTTTTGCAATAAATTCATTTTTCCCGGTACTTAAATGCAGATATTTTTCACTTCCAAGAGGTTCAACCACTTCAACTGTGGCACTGAAACTACTTACTTCTTTATTTGTTGTATTATAGAAAAGTCTATCATATATATTTTCCGGTCTTATACCCATAATAATTTTCTGTCCGATATAAGGAAAAACTTTTTCTCTAAACCGTACAGGCAGAGGGGTTTCAAAAGTCCCCTCATTTAAAAAAATAACATCATTTTTATGTATAACATCAACTTCAAAAAAATTCATAGAAGGATTTCCTATAAAACCAGCCACAAATTTATTTGTTGGATTATCATAAAGTTCTACAGGTCCTGCTATTTGTTGTATTCTTCCATCATTTATAACGCATATTTTGTCCCCCATAGTCATAGCTTCCGTTTGATCATGAGTAACATAAATTATTGTGCTTTGAAGTCTCTCGTGAAGTTTTTTAAGCTCTGCCCTCATCTGTCCTCTCAATTTTGCATCAAGACTTGAAAGGGGCTCATCAAATAAGAATACTTTTGGTTTTCTTACTATTGCTCTTCCTATTGCAACTCTTTGTCTTTGTCCGTTACTTAACTGTTTAGGTCGTTTTTCAAGCAAATATCCTATATCTAAAATCTCAGCAGCTTCGTAAACTCTTTGATGTATTTCTTTTTTGCTGTAACCCCTAAGTTTTAAACTAAACCCCATATTGTCATATGCTGTCATATGAGGATACAAAGCATAATTTTGAAAAACCATAGCAATATCGCGATTTTTTGGAGCGATGTCGTTAACTTTTAATCCATCAATATATATATATCCTTTGGAAACTTCTTCAAGTCCTGCAATCATACGTAAAATAGTAGTCTTCCCACATTCTGATGGGCCTACAAATATGCAAAAAGATCTATCCAGAACTTCTATATTAAAATTTTTTACAATATCTAAATCACCGTAACGTTTCCAGACATCTTTTAAAACTATGGCAGCCATCATCCCCCCATAAGTTTATCAGTTCTTGAGAGCCATTATATATCTTTTAAATATAGGCCGTCAAACAACAACCAACTGTATTTGACACGACAAACATATAAGAAAAGTTTTTTATATCAATCAATAACTTTCTGCATAAAACAGAAAAATTTCCTAAAAATATTAGTAGCTTTGTAACTGAGTTGAACTGATGTATTTGTTATAATTATCAACATATTTGTATAATTATGGAAACTATCAGTGGAGAATTTATGCCAGAAATTTCAGTAATCGTTCCTATTTATAATGTTGAATCTTATATAGCCCAATGTCTTAAAAGTATTGTAAACCAGACTTTTAGCGATATAGAAATACTATGCATAGATGATTGTGGTAATGATAATTCAATGAATATAGTCAAAGATTATGCTGCAAACGACACTAGAATAAAAATAATAAAACTTGAAACAAATAAAGGTCCAGGTACTGCAAGAAATGCAGGATTGAAATCTGCATTAGGGCGATATATTTCTTGTATTGATCCCGATGACTATGTTGAGTTAAATATGCTTGAACTTGCCTACACCAAGCTTAAAGAAACAGGTTTTGACAGTGTTTGGATAAACATTAAGGTTTTTGATAATAACAAAAAACGTCTTCTAAAAGATGACTATTACAACAAATATTACAATCAATATACATACAATACAATAAATATTACTCCTAATAATATAAATGACTTTCCTGTAAATTCGTGGAATAAATTATACAGTCTCGATTTTATCAAGAAAAATAATGTAACATGGTCTGATAGATTATTGTACGAAGATCTGGAATTTTATTATCGTTTTTATACAAAATCAGAGAAAGTATATTTTATTGATATTCCTCTTTATGTTTATAGGTTGAGAGATAATTCGATACTTCAAAATGAAAAAATGGACAATTCAAATAGGAAAGATATTTTTAAAGTAATTGAAAAAATTTATATTTATTTAAACGAAGAAAAAATATTTGAAAAATATAAGAACCCTTTTATAGGAATGTTAGTACAAAGCATTGAACGTTCGTACAATATTAACTATATTATGCCTACAGTAATTGATTTATTGAAAAAAATTGATTTTCCTTGCGGCTATGAGAAGAATGATTTTCATTATTTTCTAAAGTACTTTAGAAAATACAGTCAAAGTTCAAAATTAAAAAGATTCTTTTACAGATGTTATTATAATTTTATTTATTTTATTCTTACTAAAACTATCCCTATTTGTAAATATAGAAAAAAATATAGAAAAAAATATAAGAAATATGTTTTTAGAGTCTGTTTATACTAGTAGGACAAAAGTGTTAAAATCAAAAATAGCCAAATGCAAGGCACGAAAGTGTGTCAATAACAAGATTATTGATGTATAAACGTATATTGAAGTAACGTTGCAGTTGGCTATTTTTGCCGTACTAAGGTGAATAGACTCTATAATAATGCTTTAATTTGACAAGAGATATAGCAATTTTATACCATTTTAATCACAGTAGAGTAGTAGTTTTAGAGTTGTGTGTCAATATGAATCACCTTTTAAAAAGATAAAAATCAACAAGGAGGCGTATTATGGTAGTTAAAGTAGGTATCAACGGTTTTGGGCGTATAGGGCGTTTAGTGTTTCGTGCTGCACAAGGTAGAAGTGATGTTCAAATAGTTGCTATCAATGACTTGATTAACGTTGATTATATGGCTTATATGTTGAAGTATGATTCTGTTCATGGAACTTTCAAAGGAACTATAGAAGTAAAAGATGGTAATTTGGTTGTTAACGGAAACACTATTCGAGTAACTGCAGAAAAAAATCCTGCAGATTTGAAATGGAACAATGTAGGTGCTGAATATGTTGTAGAATCAACTGGATTGTTTCTTTCTAAAGATAAAGCTCAAGCTCATATTGAGGCAGGTGCAAAATATGTTGTTATGTCTGCTCCTTCTAAAGACGATACTCCTATGTTTGTATGCGGAGTAAACTTAGATTCATACAAAAAAGGTACACAGTTTGTGTCTAATGCTTCTTGTACGACAAACTGCTTGGCTCCAATTGCTAAAGTATTAAATGATAAGTTTGGTATTGTTGATGGTTTGATGACTACAGTTCACGCTACTACAGCTACACAGAAGACTGTTGATGGTCCTTCTGCTAAAGACTGGAGAGGTGGTAGAGCAGCGTCAGGAAATATTATTCCTTCTTCTACGGGTGCAGCAAAAGCAGTAGGAAAAGTAATTCCGCAGTTGAATGGAAAATTGACAGGTATGTCTTTCCGTATTCCTACGCTTGATGTTTCAGTCGTTGACTTAACTGTTAATTTAGCAAAGTCTGCTTCTTATGATGAAATTAAGCTTGCTATGAAATCGGCTTCTGAAAATGAACTCAAAGGGATTTTGGGTTATACTGAAGACGAAGTTGTATCTTCAGATTTTCTAGGCGATGCACGTACATCAATATTTGATGCGAAAGCTGGAATTGCTTTGACGGATAAATTTGTTAAAGTTGTTTCTTGGTACGATAATGAATGGGGATATTCCAATAAAGTTTTAGAACTTATAGCTTATATGAAAAAAGTAAATGGATAATTTAATAGTAGAATAAGGATAAAACAGAAGATATTGTTTGTTGTTAGGAAGACCAAAGTTTTGATGGAGAGTATCTTAATTTGTTATTTGCTATCTTTAGAATTTGTAGTCTTGGATTTAAATTAATTAAAAAATAACATACAAAACCGCATTTACACATTATTTTGTGTGTTGCGGTTTTTATCTTAATGAGGTAAAAAATGAAAAAAATACTTAAAGATATTAATGTAAAAGGTAAAAAAGTTTTAGTTCGGGTTGATTATAATGTTCCTCTTGATTCAAATCTTGAAATTACAAACGATAAGAGAATAGTTGCAACTATTCCAACAATACAGTATCTTTTAAAAGAAAATGCTGCAATAATTCTTATAGCTCATTTGGGAAGACCAAAAGGAAAAGTTGTTTCCGAGATGAGTTTAAAACCGATTTCGTTACGTTTAAGCGAACTTCTTAGGTTACCTGTAAAGTTTGTTAGTGGTGACTGTATAAGCCCTGAGTCAAAAAAAGCTGCTGCTACTTTAAAATCAGGTGAAATACTTTTACTAGAAAATCTTAGATTTCATCCTGAAGAAGAGGGTAAAAATGCTTCAGGTGAAAAAGATAAAGTAGCAATGGATGCGTTTGCAAAAGAACTTGCTTCAATGGGAGAAGTTTTTGTTCAAGACGCTTTTGGAACAGTACATAGATCTCATGCTTCAACTGCAGGTATTGTAAAGTATGTTAAAGATGCTGCTGCTGGATTTCTTGTAGAAAAGGAATTAAAATTTTTAGGCGAATCGCTTGAAAAACCTGTAAAGACTTTCTTATCAATACTTGGTGGAGCAAAAGTATCAGATAAAATAAACGTCATAGAAAATCTTTTAAATAAAGTAGATGTAATCATAATAGGTGGAGCAATGGCTTATACTTTCTTGAAATCACAGGGAGTAAATACAGGAACTTCCTTGGTTGAGAATGATAAACTTGATTTAGCTAATGAGCTTCTTAAAGAAGCTAAAGAAAAAAAAGTTGAGTTCTTGCTTCCTATCGATCATATAATTATTAATAAAGTGGATTTTGTAAATAAGCAAATTCCAAAAGATTCAGAAGTAAAAACCACTATTGATGAAGTAATTCCTGAAGGGTTTATGGGGGTTGACGTAGGACCGAAATCAATAGAAAAATTCTCAAAAGTAGTTAAATCGGCAAAAACTATAGTATGGAACGGACCTCTCGGTATATTTGAAATAGATGAGTTTTCTAAAGGTACAGTTGAGATAGCAAAGCTAGTAGCTGAAGCGACTGAGAACGGGGCAATATCAGTAGTTGGTGGAGGAGATTCTGTTGCTGCTGTTAAAAAAGCCGGTGTAGATAAGAGAATAAGTCATATTTCTACAGGTGGTGGTGCGTCTTTAGAATTTCTTGAAGGCAAAGAATTGCCTGGAATTGCAGCTCTTCCGGATAAAAAGTAATTTGTATTCAATCATTTCTTAATAAATTGAGTTCAACACTCTAATTGAACAGACTCTAATTAGTATTTTAACTCAAATTTCACTTTGTTTTTAAGGAGGTATTTATGAATGGATTAGTCTGTAAGGTATGTGGTTATGTATCTTTGGATGGAAGTAAAGAACGTTGCCCTGTTTGCCATTTAAAAGATGTATTTGAAGAAAAAGAAGATGCTTACAAGATGCCTGATTTTAAAGCGGGTTCGGGTGAACCGGAAAAAAAACATATACCAGCATTTAATGTGATTGAAAAATGTGGTTTTATACCAGGAACAGGTTGTGTGGATGTTCATGTAAAAATTGGAGAAATCGTTCATCCTACTTTGCCGGAACATCACATAACGGAAATAACATTTTATATTAATAATAAATTCGTTGGAAATTTTGTGTTAACAGCCGACATTAATCCTGCAGCAGTTATTCATTTAAAAGGCGGTACAAAAGGCAAGGTCCAGGTTATAGAAAATTGCAATTTACACGGCAGATGGTTTAATGAAGTAGAGATAAAGTAAGCTTTTGTCATTTATATTATAAAAAGTCTGCCTTAAATTGCTATAAAAGGAGAATCGAATGGCAAAATCAATTAAAGGAACAAAGAGTGAAAAACATTTGTTAAAATCATTTGCAGGTGAATCTCAAGCAAGAATGAGATATACTTATTTTGCTTCAAAGGCAAAGAAAGAAGGTTTTGAACAAATTTCTGCAATTTTTACAGAAACTGCAGACAATGAAAAAGAGCATGCAGAAAGATTTTTTAAATTTTTAGAAGGTGGTTCTCTTGAGATTACAGGAACTTTCCCTGCTGGGATTATCAGTGATACTGTTGAAAATTTAAAACTTGCTGCTGCAGGTGAAAATGCAGAACATTCAAAACTTTATCCAGAAGCAGCAAAAGTTGCTGATGAGGAAGGGTTTCCTGAAGTAGCTGAATGTTTCAGAAGAATTTCTATCGTTGAAAAACATCATGAAGAAAGATACTTAGAACTTCTTGATAATCTTGAAAATGATAGAGTTTTCAAAAAGAATACGGTTATTAGATGGAAATGTCGCAACTGTGGTTATGTGTATGAAAGTAAGGAAGCTTTGGATAAATGCCCAGCTTGTTTGCATCCTAAAGCATATATGGAAGAATTAGCTGATAACTTTTAAAAATTCTTGTCTTTTAGAATAAATCGAGCCGGGTTTTTATGCACTTCAAGTGTATATTACGCCCGGCTAATTTATTTATATTACATAAAGGTGTAAAAGAAAATGAAAAAAGCAACCATTGAAGAAATAAGAAGGCGTTTTGATGTTGATGTTGAAAGATTTTCAAATCTTGATACAGGACAAATTTCAACAATTGATGCAAAAATTTCTTTAGAGCTTATTACAGAAGCTGCAAAAAGAATAGTTCCTAAAGCTGTAAATTTACTTGATGTTGGTTGTGGAGCAGGAAATTATACTTTGATGATGCTTTCAAAAATGCCAAATTTGAGTTGTACGTTAGTAGATTTAAGTAAACCAATGTTGGATAAAGCATTTGAAAGAGTTTCAAAGCAAGCAAAAAGTGAAATTAACGTAATACAAAGCGATATTAGAACTGTAAAGCTGAAGGAAAATCATTTTGATATTATTTTATCTGGAGCAGTTTTGCATCATTTAAGAGATGATAAAGATTGGGAGAATGCATTTAATAAATTGTATAAAGTTCTCAACCCCGGTGGTTGTTTAATGATTTCAGATTTAATAACTCAAGACAATGAATTGTTGACAGAATATACCTTTGAAAGATATGCAGGCTATTTAGAAGAGGTTGGAGGTAAAAAATATAGTCAGAAAGTACTTGATTATGTTGCAAAAGAAGATACGCCAAGATCAATGAATTATCAATTAGCACTTATGAAAAAAATTGGATTTAGAAGTGTTGAAATTCTGCATAAAAATATGTGTTTTGGCATTTTTGGCGCAATAAAATAATTTATTTTAAATATTCGTACATAATTATGGACGCTGCAACTGCAACGTTTAGAGATTCTGTGTGTCCTGGCATATGTATTTTAACAAAAACATCTGCTAAATTTTCTGTTTCGCTTTTGAGCCCATTAGCTTCGTTTCCTATTAAAAGAACGCTTTTATTTGAGAATTTAATATTGTTTAAATATTTTTTCCCTTTTAGTGATGCTGCAAATACTGTAAATTTTTCTTTTTTCATTAAGTTTAGTATATATTTAATTTCAATATTACCTATTATAGGTAGATGAAATATTGAACCCATTGTCGCTCTTACGGTTTTGTTAGAATATGTGTCAGCGCTTTCTTTTGATACAAACACAGCTTTTACGCCAAACGCATCTGCAGAACGGATAATTGTTCCTAAATTACCAGGATCCTGAATATTTTCCAAAATTATAAACAATCCGGAAGTCTTGATGACTTTTTCAATATTGTAGTGTTTTTTCTCAACAATTGCTATTATTCCCTGCGGGGATTTTGTTGTTGATAATTTGTTAAACAAATGGTCGGAAAGAGTTATAATGCTTTTAGAGTCTGTAATGTCATTTTTATATTTTTTGGATCTAAAAATTTGTTTTATAGTCCAATTTTTTGAGATTTCACCAATCTGCTTTTGACCTTCAACAAAAAAAAGCCCGCTTTCGTCACGGAATTTCTTGTCTTGTAATCTGAGAGCATCTCTAAAGATTGGGTTTTTAGCGCTTTCAATTATCATATATTTGGATTTTACCATATTTAAATAAAAAAGTTATCTTATCTCCCATTGAATTTTTATATGTTTTTTAATAAAATATACTGATTAGTTGGATGTCATACATTTTATTGTGAGGGTTTAATGAAAAAACGTTTAATTTTGGTATTTGTGGTACTGTCTATATGTGCTTATGATGTTGTTTTTGTTTATGCAGAAAATGATACAACTTCAAATATATCTCAAAGCAAAAAATCAGATAAAATTGTAAATCTTCAAAAAGATAGTAATATAATTTCAGGTGTTTCAATTATTGGATTACAAAATATCAAAATGAAAAGCGTTTTATCTGTTGTAAGCCTTAAAAAAGGTAAATGCTATTCAATTGATGGAGCAAGAGAAGATGTTCGTTCAATTTTGGATCTTGGGTATTTTGACAATGTTGAATTTCATTTTGATAATTATAGCAGAAAACTTACTTTTATTGTTACTGAAAAACCGTATATAGAACATATTGCTTTTAAAGGTAATTGTGAATTTACAATAGGAAAGCTTAGAAACACAAGTTTATTGAAGGAAAAAGATTACTATGACCTTGTAAAACTTGAAGAAACAAAGAAAAAGCTAAGTACTTTATACGGTGATAAGGGTTATGCTGATTGTCAGATTGAAGTTTATCCTACTGTTAATACAGATACAAATAAAATGACAATAACTTTTCTTATAACAGAAAATAATAAAATTGTTATTGGAGGGGTTCAAATTGAAGGAGTAATATCTTTTAAAGAGAAAAAAATCTTTAAAATTATGAAGACAAAGTCAAAAAAAATATTTAAAGAAGATGTATTTCAAAAAGATTTGAAAGCAATAGAAGCATTTTATAAAAATAACGGCTTTATGGATTATCAGTTTGTTCAATCAACCACAACGTATAATGATGCTAGAACAGAAATGTTTTTAAAATTAAATATAAGTGAAGGTATAAAATATGAAATAGGTTCTATAACTTATGATGGAAATTTTGTTGTTGATGATAAGGAAATTAACAAAATAATTAAAATTAAAAAAGGACAGATTTTTAATCAGCAGAAAATTATTGAAACAGTACAAAATATTCATGAATCTTATTCTGATAAGGGTTATTTACATGCAGTAGTCAATCCGTCTCTTAACAAAGAGGGTACGGACAGGATTGTGGATATAAATTTATCAATAAAAGAAAATTCTGTAGTATATGTTGGAAATGTTTACATTGATGGACTTATTTCGACAAAGGATAAGGTTATAAGAAGAGCAATTCTTGTAAAACCTGGAGAGGCTTTAGCAACTAGAAAAATGCGTAGAAGCGTTGAGAAAATTTATAATTTAGGTTTTATTGACGGTGTGGAACCTCAGATACTTCCTACAGGAACGCCAGACATTATGGATTTGGCGTTTTCCATTACTGAAGGGAAACCAGGTATGATTACTGCTGGTGTAGGATATTCTTCAGTTGATGAGTGGTTGGCAACAGGACAGCTTCGACATATGAATATTTTTGGGTTGGGGCAAATATTAAACTTCTCATGTGAAGTAGGTGGGAAAAGAAAAAATTATGAAATAGATTGGACAGAACCTTGGATTTTTAATAAAAATGCAAGTTTGAATTTAAGTATATTTGATACTCATAGAAAAAATGACTATGCAAGTACGACTAATGCATACGAGGAAAACAGGACAGGTTTTTCAGTAAAGGTAGGTCCTAGAGTTAGTGATTATATTTCTTTGTCGTTTGGATATACTTATGAGAATGTTGGCCTTTCAAATATACATGAAGACTTAAAAAAGAATGATAAAAAGAATGAGGAATTTAAAAAAAGCCTCAGATTTTCAGAAGGCAAAGTATCAAGTGTTTCTTCACAAATTGTATATGATTCAAGAGATTATATTTATGATCCTTCAAGAGGAAACAGACAGCTTGCATATTTGCAGTTGGCAGATAAATTTTTAGGTGGGGATAAGGCTTTTGTTAAAGGCGTTGTTAAGTCAACGTGGTATTTCTCTACATTATGGAGATTTGTGTTAAGTGTTAATTTACACTGTGGTGTAATCACACCTTCCTGTAATCAATCAGATGTTCCTATGCAAGAAAAGTTTCATTTAGGTGGACCAGATAGTATAAGAGGTTATAAGTACAGAACAGAAATAGGACCTGACAGTGGTGGTAAAATTATGGGGTTATTGAATTTTGAATATAAATTTCCAATAGTTTCTGAAAAAGGGAGATCAATTCTTTTGGGTGCTATATTCTATGATATTGGCGGTTGTTGGGAAGATTGTAGTAAAATAACTGATCAAACTTTTAAATTAGGTGATGAGAGAGAAAGCAATTTACGTTCGGGTGTAGGTTTTGAAATAAGACTTGCAACCCCAGTATTTCCTATAAGAATTGGTTATGGATATGGATTAAATCATAAGAAAGGCGAAACATTGGGCGAGCCGTATTTTACTTTTAATTATGGTTTCTAAAAAAGTTTTTTTATTATTGTTATTTTGTTTTTCTTTTACTATTTGTTGTGCTTTTAGTTTTGAAATACCTATAGGCAACACACCGATAGAGAGAAATGTTGAAAAAAGTAAAGATGATGCTTCGGGTGGTATTCTTTTTGTGGATATGGAAAAAGTCTTTAATTCACATCCCATGACGCAAATGTATAAAAAAGAAATAAAAGAATTTGCAAATACAAGAAAAAATGTTATAGAAGGTATGGTTCAAGAGCTTCACTCCCTCGAAAATCAGGCACAAAATATAAATTTAAAATTTGTTCAGGCGCAGTCTGAAAACAACGAGCAATTTATAAATGAACTTTCAAAACAGTTTGAAGATATTAAAAGCTTGATAGGTGAACAAAAATTAAAAATTATAGATTTATCGAGTAGGACCAAAAATGAAATTGCTTTAATGGAAGAAAAAAATACTGCAAGTGTTTTAAAAAATATAGAACTTTTATTAAAAGAAGTGTCAAAGAAACAAAATGTAGATGTTGTTTTAGATAAGCAGAGTGTTTTAACAGGTAAGGGTAAAGACGTTACTGATGAAATTATAAAAATGGCAAAGGACAGATAAATGAAGCTGACAGCATCAGAGCTTGCAGTAATTGTTTCAGGTGAGCTTATTGGCGACAAAAGTGTTGTTTTGACAGGCGTTAATGGACTTTCAGCTGCGAAAAAAAATGAAATTTCTTTTTTGGGGAATTTAAAATATCTTTCGGATGCTTTAAAAACCGATGCAGGAGCTATTTTTATTTCAGTTGATACGGATATTTCGCAGTTTGAAAGCAAAAATATTATAAAAGTATCAAATCCTCAGTATGCTTATAGTATCGTTCTTGGTATTATTGAAAAAGAAAGGCTGGGTTCAATAAAAAAAAACATACATAAGTCTTCTTTTATAGCAGATGGTGTAAAAATAGGAAAAGATGCATATATAGGGCAGAATGTTGTAATTGAAGTTGAATCTGAAATTGGTGATAATGCAAAAATATTTCCAAATGTTTATATAGGTAGAAATGTAAAAATTGGTAATGATTGTATTATTTATCCAAATGTAGTTATAAGAGAAGACACTCTAATAGGTGATAGGGTTATTATTCAGCCAGGAGCTGTTATTGGTGGAGATGGTTTTGGTTTTATAACTATAGGTGGTAAAATACAAAAAATTCCGCAGATAGGAAGAGTTGAAATAGGAAATGATGTAGAAATTGGGGCAAACACTACAATTGATAAAGCTACTGTTGATGTTACAAGAATAGGTAGTGGAACAAAAATTGATAATCTTGTTCAAATAGCGCATAATGTTCAAATTGGTGAAAATTGCATAATAGTTGCACAGGCTGGAATAGCAGGATCAACAAAATTAGGAAATAACGTAACAATAGGCGGACAGTCTGGACTTGCGGGGCACTTAAAAATAGGAGATAATGTGCTGATAGCAAGTCAGGCGGGTATATCAGGAAATATTAAAAACAATGAGCAGGTTGGTGGAAATCCTATGTCACCGCTTAATCAAAGTATAAAGATAAGAGCATTAATAAGAAAACTGCCAGAAATATATAAAGATTTGCAAAGAATAAGAAAAAGTTTAGAGGATAAATAGATTTAATATGGCAAAGCAAACGACTATTTCAAAAGAAATTTCTATCGAAGGTATAGGACTTCATACGGGAAACAAGAGTATAGTAAATTTTAAGCCTGCCCCTAATGCTGGGTATGGCATTAAATTTATAAGAACAGATTTTTCAGAAAAACCTGAAATTGAGGCTCTTTGGTCAAATGCCGCTACAGGTTTGGCAATAAGAGGAAGTGTTATTGAGAAAAACGGTGCAAGAGTCTATACGGTTGAACATATTATGTCTGCATGTTTTGCTCTAAGTATTGATAATTTAATTATAGAAATAAATAATAATGAGCCACCAATTTTAGATGGCAGTGCAAAAATATTTACAGAAACTCTTTTAAAAGGAGGAATAAAAGAGTTTGATGTTCCTAAAGAATACTATGTTCTCAAAGAGCCCGTACATTTTGAATCTGGAAAAACAAAAATATCTGCATATCCATCAGATAAACTTGAAGTAGAGTGCACTATAGGGTTCGACCATCCATTTTTAAAATTTCAACAAATGTCTTTAAAAAATCTAAACGAAGATTTTTATTTAAATAATATTGCTCCAGCAAGAACGTTCTGTTTTGATTATGAAATAGAATCACTTCAAAAGAATGGGCTTGCTTTGGGGGGCTCTATGGATAATGCAATAGTTGTATCTTTAGATGGAATACACAATAAAGAGCCATTGCGCTATAAAGATGAGTTTGTAAGACATAAAATTCTTGATTTGCTAGGTGATATATATTTGGCAGGAAAGCCAATAAAAGCTAAGATAGTTGCTGAAAAACCGGGACATCAAAATAATATAAGTTTTGTAAAAGAATTTTTGAGAAAAGCGATTGTTGAAAAAGATAGAACTTTGGATATGGATAGTAGTGCTAGAAGTATAGAGTCAATTAATACTGAAAAAATATTGAGCCTTGAAGAAGTTTTAAATTATATACCCCACAGATATCCGTTTCTTATGATTGATAAAGTAAAAATAAATACTGCCGATTCTACAAGAGCAGTAGGATATAAGTGTGTAAGTGGAAATGAAAATTTCTTTCAGGGACATTTTCCAGAAGCACCGATAATGCCTGGAGTTTTAATTGTTGAAGCTATGGCACAGACATCGTGTGTTATGTTTCTTTCAAGACCTGAAATGAAAGGTTGTCTTGCGTATTTTATGTCTATAGACAAAACAAAATTCCGCAGACCGGTAAAGCCAGGAGACGTTCTTGAGCTACGTGTAGAGGTAGTAAAAGATAGTGGAAGACGTGGCAAAATGAAAGGCGAAGCTTATGTTGACGGAAAGTTAACTACCGAAGCTGAATTTATGTTTATTGTTGTTGATAAAGAGAAACAAGTAGGGTAAGTGAAATTTGCGACAATGTTTTTTGTTGTGTATAAAACGTGAAAAATAAGAATTATGAGTCTGATAGTAGTTACGAAATATTAGAGTGAGCAGGCTCTATGGATATACGAAGTTGAAAGGTTTGATTTGTCAGAGCTTGCGAAGTAGATGGTTAAGGAATAAGAGGGCTAAATAAAAATGATACATCAAACAGCTGTAATTGATAAAAGTGTAATTATTGAAGAAAATGTTGAAATAGGTCCTTATACGATTATAGGTCCAGAAACTATTGTAAAAAGTGGAACAAAAATACATGGACAATCAGTCATTGAGTATGCAGAGATAGGAATCAACTGTGAGATTTTTAATTTTTCATCAATAGGCAAACGTCCGCAGGATTTAAAATATCAGGGTGAAAAGACAAACGTTATAATTGGTGACGGTACTACAGTTAGAGAGTGTGTTACTTTAAATAGAGGTACTGTTGCGGCTGGACAAACTATTGTTGGTAAAAACTGTCTGCTTATGGCTTGCTCGCATATAGCTCATGACTGTATAATAGGAGACAATGTAATAGTTGGATATTCAACAGGAATTGCAGGACATGTTGAAATAGATGATTATGCAATTTTAAGCGCAGGTGTAGGTGTGCATCAATTTTGTAAAATTGGAAAATCTGTAATTGTAGGCGCAGGTGCAATGATTAATATGGATGTTATCCCTTATGTAATGGCTCAAGGGGATAGAGCAGTTCTTGCAGGGTTAAATCTTGTAGGATTGAAAAGAAAGAAAATGAAGCTCTCTGAGATTGAGGATATAAAAAGCGCTTATAGAATATTATTTATGTCAAAACTGATATTGGAAGAAGCAATGGCGAAGCTAGAAGAGTCAACGTCTTCTTGTGTTAAAGACATAACAAATTTTATAAAAAATTCCCAAAGAGGGATTACGAGACCAAAATAATGATTCATAATACTGCAATAATTGATAAAAGTGTTGTTATTGGTGAGAATGTTGAAATAGGAGCTTATACAGTTATAGGTAAAGATGTTATAATCGGCGCTGGTACAATAATAGGTTCAAATGCTTATATAGAATACGCTGAAATTGGCAAGAATTGCAAACTTTATAATTCTACTTCAATTGGTACTCCTCCACAGGATATGAGTTATAATAATGAGTCTTCAAAAGTTTATGTTGGTGATGGTACTATAGCGAGAGAATTTGTAACTTTTAATAGGGGTACAAAAAAAACAGGGAAAACCATAATTGGTAAAAATTGTTATTTTATGACGGCATCACATGTGGCTCATGATTGCCGAGTTGGCGATAATGTTATTGTGGCAAATAGTGCTGCTGCAGGTGGGCATGTTGAAATAGGTGATAATGCTTTTATAAGCGCAAATGTTGGTCTTCATCAATTTACAAAAATTGGAAAGAGTACAATGACAGGCAGTGGAGCTACTGTTACTATGGATATAATTCCATACACTTTATGTGCAGGATACAGAGCAACACTTAGTGGTTTAAATTTGGTTGGTATGAAAAGAAAAAAAATGTCGGCTGAAGATATTGACGTTGTAAAAGATGCATACCGTACACTTTTTATGTCAAAACTTTTACTTAAAGATGCTTTAGCCAAACTAGAACAAAGTAAATCTGTTTATGTGCAGGAAGTAGTTGAGTTTATAAAGAACTCAAAAAGAGGAATAGCAAGACCCCAATAACCATGTTCGTAAACAGGAATCTATGTTAATCCTTTGTTGTCGTGTCATTCCTGTTGTGCAAACAGGAATCCACGTTTGTTGTCATTTTGTGTACACTGCCAAAAGCAGCGTTGTCATTGCGAGCCTACGAAGTAGGCGTGGCAATCTTAAAGATTGCTTCACCTTTTCAGGTCTCGCAATGACAACCTTTTCAAGTGAGTTGATGGCGACTATAGTTTCATAATTTTGTGAAATTCCCGTCTCGACTAAAAGACATTCGGGTATGACACAGTATTTACGATCTTGTCCGTCATTGCGCACTGCCAAGGGCAGCGAGGGTTTGCGTAGCAATCGTGGCAATCTGTTCTTTTGCTTTTATCTGTCATCGCGAGCTAACGAACTTAGCGTGGCGATCTGTTCTTAACAACAAAGATTGCTTTGTTAGGATTTTATCTTTCATTGCAAAGACGACAAAAAACAACTTGTTTCACATTGGAGGCAGGTATTCATTGTGGTCTACAACTTCGCAAGCGACAACAAAAAATATATTGTTTTATAGATTTTATCGGTTTAAACTAATTTGATAGTTTGTACTTAAAGAGAAAAATGGAAAATATAGGTCTAATAGCAGGAAATAATAGGTTTCCTTTTTTAGTTGCTGAAGAAATAAAGAAAAGCGGCAGCAGGGTTATTTGCATTGCATTAAAAGAAGAAGCAGATCCTGAATTGGAAAAAAATTGTGATAAAACATATTGGTTTTCTATTGGGAAATTTCAGAGAGTTATAGATGCTTTAAAAAGCGAAAATGTGAAAACTGTTATAATGGCAGGACAAGTAAAACACGTTAAAATTTATTCCACAATAAGTATGGATTTTCGTGCAATTAAAGTGATGGGAAGTTTAATCAATAAAAAAACGGATACAATTTTAAAAACGATTGCTAATGAATTTGAAAAAGATGGAATGCACCTTATTGCATCTCATACTTATTTAAAACATTTACTTGCACAAAAAGGTTTGATATCTGGAAAAAAACTTTCTTCTGATGAAAATAAAGACGTTGAATTTGGATATAAAATAGCAAAAGGTATAGCAGGTTTTGACATTGGTCAAACTGTAATCGTAAAAGACAGATCTGTTCTTGCTGTCGAATCAGTTGAAGGTACAGATGAATGCATTAAACGTGCGTATAAACTTGGTGGAGATAATTCTATAGTTGTTAAGGTAGCAAAACCAGATCAAGATTTTAGGTTTGATGTTCCAGTTATAGGTGTTAATACTGTAAACACTCTCAAAGAAAATAAAGTTAGAGCAATGGCAATAGAAGCTGATGTCACTTTAATATTGGACAGAGATGAAGTTATATGGAAAGCAAAGGAAGCAGGAGTCACTATAATAGCAATATGAAAACATTGGCATACAATCAATAGGAAACTGCAAGGGTTATCCTCATTGGAATCAAATTTGTGAAAAAGGATAGGTGTTTGTATGAAAAATTTTCTTATGCAAAATAAGTTTAGCATAATATTAATTATCTTTTTAATTGTATTTGTTGGTATTATGAAGTGGAGAGAATGCTCTTCTTCTATTAATAAATTAGTAAAAGATCCTTGTGTTATTATGACTATAGAACACGGACTAGTTGATCAATTGGAATTTTTTGTGGTCGGTCAACAAATAAAAAAATTGGGATATAAAGTTAAATATGATATTTCGTGGTATAAAAATGTTGGTCATGCGTCGGATCCTAAAAAATCTGTTGATTCTAGAAGTTTACAATTATTAAAAGCTTTTCCATATATTGAATTTGATATGGCTAGCGATGAAGAGATAAAACTGTATAAGGAAAATTTTGCTTTTTGTGTGGATTCTAAGCATCAAAAGAGATCTTGGAGGTTTGGAAAGAAAATAAAACCTCCTATTTATATTAGTGTGGAAAATATAGATTGGTGGAATTTATGCCAAGATGTATCTGCGGATATTCTTAGATTTGGTAGCGAAGATACAGCTTTGAATAATTGTTCAAAATATTTTCATTTTGAAGATTCCATTATGGGGGGGGTAAATACGAAAATACTTGAAAGAATAAGGAAGGCAAAGCATTCTATTGGCGTTCACGTGAGACGTGGGGATGATGCAAGACATGGTGCTGCAACATCTTTAGATTATTTTCTTAAAGCTGTTAAAAAAGCTAAAGAATTATTTCCAAATTCTTATTTTTTCTTTTTTTCAGATGAACCAGAATATGTTAAGGATAATATTTTCACAAAACTGGGTTCAGACATAAGAAAAGAAATTATTAACGTAAACGACGTTGATTCGTGTTATAAGGATTTATTTTTAATGTCGGAATGTAAGCATCAGATACGCAGCCAAGGAAGTATGGGAGCAATTGCTTATTTGTTAAATAAATATTCTGGAAAGAAACTTATAGCACCTGCACGGGTTAGGATGTATTCAAATATAAAGCCAGATATTGTTATTGACTAAAATAATGTTAAGCAGAGTTGCACGAAAGCCCAGTAAAATTTTGTTTTTGCTGTTAATCAGCTGTGAGATTGTGCGGCAATCTTTTCTTTAACAGCATAGATTGATTGTTTCGTCGAGATTTTGTTTCTCCTTGCAACGACGACATTGTAATGGTTTGTTGGGTGCATCCAACCCATGTTGAAAAAGTCCGTCATTGCGAAGCTCGAAGAGCTGTGGCAATCTTGTATTTAATATTGAAATTGGATTTATAAAGAGGAAAAAATGATAACAGTGGCGTATCCTATTATTGGAAAAAAAGAAAAACAGTTAATTAAAGAAGTGTTGGATTCAAGGATGCTTGCAAGCGGTAAATATGTCGTGCAGTTTGAACAGTCTTTTGCAAAATATTCTGGTGCAAAGTTTAGTATTGCAAATGCAAATGGAACAACAGCGCTTCATACAGCTCTCTTAATGTGTAAAATTAAACCAGGAGATAAAGTTATTACAACTCCTTTTTCGTTTATAGCGACTTCGAATTCAATTCTTTTCTGTGGAGCAAAACCTATTTTTGTTGATATTGATCCTAAGACTTTTAACATAAATCCTGTTGAACTTGAAAAAACATTAAAAAAAGAAAGAAGTATTAAAGCTGTTTTGATAGTTCATCTTTACGGACTTCCATGCGATATGGATGCAATTCTTAAACTCAAGAAAAAATATAAATTTAAACTTATTGAAGATTCTTGCCAGGCTCACGGTGCCAAATTTAAGAATAGAAAAGTTGGTTCTTTTGGTGATGCAGCAGCTTTTTCATTTTATGCAACAAAAAATATGATGACAGCTGAAGGCGGCATTACTCTTACAAATGATGTAAAAGCAGATAAATACGGAAGACAGATTATCAACCATGGCAGGAAAGATCATTTGACACATACAGTTTTGGGGTACAATTACAGACTTACAAACCTTGCTGCCGCTATAGGTATAGCTCAACTTGAGCAACTTGAAGGTTGGATTGAAAAAAGAATTGAGAATGCTCAAAAATACAACGAAGCTTTTAAAGAACTAGATTTTTTGCAAACGCCTTATGTTCCAAAAAACTGCAGACATGTTTTTCACCAATATACAATAAGAGTTCCTTTATCGGAGAGAGAGAAAATTATTAAATATTTAGCAAAGAATGGTATAGGAAGTGGAATTTATTATGATACAGTGCTGTATAAACAACCATTTTATAAACAGCTTGGATATAAAGCAGGACTATGTAAAGAAGCAGAAAAAGCAGCAAGCGAAGTACTGTCGCTTCCAGTACATCCGTCTCTTTCAAAAGCCGATACAGACAAGATAATAAATGTAGTAAAGGGTTATAAAAGATGATAAGAACTGCTGTAATAGGAGTAGGTTCTTTAGGGCAACATCATGCAAGAATCTTAGGACAACATCCTAACTCAAAACTTGAATTTGTAGTTGATGCAGATAAAAAAAGAGCTGAGAAAATTGCAAAAGTAAATAAAACAAGCTATTTAACGGATTTTAATGCTCTTATAGGAAAAGTTGATGCTGTGGTGATTGCAGTTCCTACGCTGTATCACTATAAAGCTGCAAAACCGCTTTTACAAAACAGGATTCATTGTCTTGTGGAAAAACCTTTTACTTTAAGTATTGAGGAATCTGAAGAACTTATAGAAATAGCAAAGGATAAAAGTTTAGTTTTACAAGTAGGGCATGTTGAGAGATTTAATCCTGCAGTTATTGCTGCTGTGCCTTTTATAAATAAACCAAAGTTTATTGAAGTTAACAGACTGGGACCTTATGATCCAAGAAGTAATCATATCGGTGTGGTATTAGATTTGATGATTCACGATTTAGATATTTTGTTTTCTCTTGTAAAGGATAAAGTTATTTCTTTTGAAGCGTATGGAGCAAAAATTCTTTCCGATACAGAAGATATTGCTAAGGTTAGATTGAAATATGCAAATGGTTGTGTAGCAGATGTATCGGCAAGTAGAGTTTCAATGGAAAAATACAGAAGAATAAGAATTTTCCAACCAGATAGTTATGTTTCTATAGATTATGCTGGAAAAAGTCTTAAGGTTTATACAAAGAAAGAAGGAAAAGAAAAAATAACTTCTCTTTTTGATATAGATATTAAAAAACCTAGACTTCCGTCAAATGAGCCTCTTTTTTATGAACTTGATAATTTCCTAAGCAGTGTTATTGAAGGGAAAAAACCGACTGTTTCAGGCGAGCATGGGAGAGATGCTGTTGAGCTTGCACTGAATATACTTAAAAATATGGTATTTTAATTAAAATCAAAATATTGAAGTCTTAAAGGGTATGGACATGACCTAGCACATTTATTTAGTCTTGTCCTGCACCTAATTAAGACATTTGATGGTAAACTCTCGTGGGGATCTGCGTTTTTTGTCACGCTTTTTAACTTGGGTGCCCGCATGAGACTTTGTCTCCGCGAGCATGACACAACACTTTTGTCTGTCATTCCTGCGAACGCAGGAATCCACTTTAAGATTCTTTTTGCTGTGTCATTCCCGCGAAAGCGGGAATCCATGGTGACTAATATTTTACAACAACTTGGATATCCGCGGAAGTTTACCCTTGAATGTTCTTATCAGGGGCGAGTATGGCAAAGTCATAAAATTTTGATATCGTTCGTTATTGCGGGCAGACGAAGTAGGCGCAGTAATTTTTTCTTTTAACGATGCATATTGCTTCATTGGCTTTGTCGATTTGCAATTGCAATCCTTTTTGGCTGGGTTGATAACAAACAAAAGATTTTAAAGGTAAAAATGTCAAATAATAAAATATTTATTTCAGCAGGTGACTTATCCGGTGAAATGCATGCCTCAAATCTTGTAAAAGAAATCAAAAATATTAATCCTTTATGTCATGTTTCTGCGATAGGAGGTAATAATTTAAAATCAACTGCTGACGAATTTCTTGAAGATATAGTAAATATCAATGCTTTCGGTTTTTTACCTGTAAAGCAGATTTTTTATTTAAAAAAAGTTTTAAAAAAACTTGAGAAATATTTTATCAAAGAACGTCCTGATAAAATTATATTAGTAGATTATTATGGATTTCATATATTTATTGCAAGACTTGCAAAAAAATTAAAAATTCCTGTTTATTATTATATAAGTCCACAAGTGTGGGCATCGCGTAGCGGAAGAATAAAAAAACTTGCCAAAACAGTTAAAAAAATGCTTGTAATTTTACCTTTTGAAGAAGAGTTGTATAGAGATAATGGTGTTGACGCAGTTTTTGTAGGGAACCCTTTGATAGATGAAGTGCCTGAAAAACATAGCTTTAATGTATCAAATCCTCTTGTTGTAGGTTTATTTCCAGGAAGTCGTAAAAGCGCTATTAAACGTCATGTACCTATAATTCTTAAAACTGCAAAAATACTTAAAGAAAAAATAAATGCAAAATTTATAATGTTTAGTACAGGTAATAATACAGGTTTTAATTTGCCAAATTACATCAAATTTGACAATTCTAGAGATTTTGAAAAAAGGAAATCTATAGATTTTGCAATTTGTCCATCAGGGACTGTAAGTCTTGAAAACGCTTTAATGGGAATTCCAATGGCTGTTATGTATAAATTATCATATTTTAACTATTTTTTTATAAGAGCAATCATAAAAACAAAATATATAGCTATAGTAAACATTTTAGCCAATAAAAATATTGTTCCTGAATTTATACAGTTTGATGCCAAACCACAAAAAATAGTATTATCGGTACTAGAACAAATAAGGACTGAAAAGTATATGGAAAAAGCTAAAGAATTACTTGCTTTCAGAAAAATGCTTGGAACCTCAGGAGTAAGCAAAAGAGCTGCTGAGATTATTTTAAACGATTAAATTGTTGTACTAGAACTATTTTATACTAGCAAGATTTTTTCGCAAAAAAGTGATAGTAGAATATGGAAAAATAAAGAGTTTTATTATTTTTACAATTAGTAGAGGCGGAATGAGATAATAATATGATTGTGAAAAAATTAATTTTGAGTTTTATTTTCTTGTTTGCTCTAGCTGTACATGTATACGCTGTAGTAGAGGCGAGCGATGGTGGAGAGGTTTCAGATTTTAATGCTTTGACATTATATAAACGTTCAAAATTTTTAATAGGTTTTGAAGTCATTAATTATTTGTACAAAGAGCCAGGTCTTATGAAACTTACAGGCACTAAGCAAGGTCTATTTATAGAATGGGTTGAAAGAAAAGACAACTGGTTTAGTGCTTTACAGTTTCGTTTTATGACAGGTGAAGTTGATTATGATGGTGCTTTAATGGATGGAACTAAGTATAAATATAATGGTCATCCCGATCATTATTTTGAATGTAAGGGTTTGGCAGGATTTGTAATTCCTGCGTTAAATGATTGCCTTGAGTATCGTCCTTATTGTGGATTAGGTTACAGATGTCTTATTAACAAAAGAGGCGATGATCCTCGGGGTTATGATAGAGAGTCCCAATATCTATATCTTCCAATGGGAGTTAATGTTAAGTATAAGTGTAAGAAAGAATTAACATTTGATATTTGTGGCGAATTTGGCTTATTATTGTTTGGCATACAAAAAAGTGATTTTAAAGAAATAATAGGAGAAATAATAGAGAATAAACAGAATAAAGGGTATGGTTTAAGATTATCATGTAAAATTTCTAAGGTAGTTAAAAAGACTACGTTTTTTATAGGACCTTTTATTAGATACTGGAATATAGATAAGTCTGACGAGGTACCTATAAAGATTCTACTTGTCAATGGTGAACTAGTTGACGGTAAATCTTATGAACCAAAAAACTATACGCTTGAATCAGGCGTTCAATTAGGCGTATCTTTTTAGTGACGCTATTTAAAATTTTACAATAGCATTATTATTTTAGTTTTTAAATGACAAGCCCATACAAAAAAATTTGCAAAAATATATTAAAAAATATAAAATTACATGGATTCCCGTTTTCACGGGAATGACACCACTAAAGTATAATTATAATAATATCCCAGGAGTTTACCATCCACTGTCTTATTAGGGACAGGAATGACACAACAAAAGAATAGATTCCTGTTGGAATCTACCTTCAAATATCTTTTAATTGAGAGTGAGAATTAGCGACAAGACTAAATAAATTCAAAAAAACGAATTTTATTTTTTGATCCAAGACATTTTAGAGCGTAACCTTGCTCCTACTTTTTCTATCATTTTCTCACTTTGTTCTTTTTTTGCTTTATTAAAAAATGCTCTTCCAGTTTTATTTTCTTCAAGCCAGTTATTTGCAAACTTACCGGATTGAATATCAGCCAAAACCTTTTTCATTTCTTCCCTGGTAGAGTCAGTTATTATTCTTTTTCCAGTTACATATTCACCATATTCTGCAGTGTCAGAAATTGAATAATTCATTTTGCTAAATCCACCTTCAAATATTAAATCTACAATAAGTTTTACTTCGTGTAAACATTCAAAATATGCTATTTCTGGCTGATAGCCCGCTGCTACTAGTGTTTCAAATCCTGAATTTATTAATTCTACAAGTCCACCACAAAGAACAACTTGCTCGCCGAATAAATCTGTTTCGGTTTCTTCAGCAAAAGTTGTTTCCAATACTCCACCTCTTGTTCCGCCTATGCCTTTTGCGTAAGCAAAAGCTAAATCTTTTGCTTTACCACTTGCATTCTGCTCTACAGCTACCAAACACGGAACTCCTTTACCTTCTTCATACTGTCTTCTCACCAAATGTCCAGGACCTTTAGGTGCAATCATAATTACATCTAAATCAGGCGTTGGAATTATCTGTTTAAAACGTATATTAAAACCATGTGCAAAGCTTAAAACTGCACTTTTTTTAATATTAGGTTTTATATCTTCTTGCCAAACTTTTTTCTGAATTTCATCCGGCAAAAGAATATGGACCCAATCTGCCTGCTTAACTGCTTCAGCAACACTTATCGGTTTCCAACCATCTTCAATAGCCTTTTTATAGTTATTTCCGCCAGGTCTTTGTGCAACAATAACATTTAAACCTGAATCTTTAAGATTTAAAGCATGTGCATGTCCCTGACTTCCATAGCCCAAAACCGCAATGGTCTTTCCCTGTAAAAGACTTAAATCTGCATCACTCTCATAGTACATTTTTGCTTCTACCATTTTTCTTGCTCCTTATCCTCTCTCATCCACTGCCAATTACCTCTATCGTAATTTTCTCTTGAAGAGATATAGTAGGGGTATAAAGCTGTGGAAATAAAAGATTTTAATTTTATTTATTTCCTCTTGCTAAAGCAACAAAACCTGTTCTGCACATTTCTTTTATGCCATAAGGCAAAATCATTTTTATAAAAGTATTAATTTTATCTTCATCGCCGGTTATTTCAGCAATAATCGATTCTTGTGATACATCTATAATTCTTGCTCTAAAAGTCCCTATCATTTGTACAATTTCAGCACGATTGGATTTAGTTACATTTATCTTTATAAGAGCAAGTCCTCTCTCAACACATTCAACATCGTTGAAATCATTAACTTTTATAACATCAACAAGTTTATTTAACTGCTTTGTAACCTGCTCTAGAATAGAATAATCACCCTGTACAACAATAGTCATTCTTGAAGTTTCAGGATCTTCAGTTTCACTCACAGCAAGAGAATCTATATTAAATCCACGTGCTGCAAAAAGGGTAGATATTCTTGCCAAAACACCAAACTTATTTTCCACCAAAACCGAAATTGTATGACGCATACTACTGACCCCTCAGAATAAATTATATCAAAATCTTTGCTTATTTAATTCTATGCTCAGTTTATATACACGACAAATGTATGAAGAAAAAAGGATTGCCATGTTTTTTGCCTGTCAATTGCGAAAAAAATTAAGATCTTTTGCGAGGCAAAAAACTCGCAATGACAACAGAAAATTGTTTTCATGCGTGTATCATAAACTTATTATAAACTTTAACTGCTTATAATATAGACTATTATGGAATTTATATATAGTTATTATGGAGTTTATATATAGTTATTAATTTATTTTACAATACAAAACTGATTGATTTTTCAATATAAACTAATTTTATATAAATTATATTTATAATATAGACTATTATGGAGTTTATATATAGTTATTATGGAGTTTAATAAAATATTTTATTTTATGCTTTTTACCCAATAACCACACCTACGAGTACCTACAAATTCTATTTTCTGTTCTTTTGCTAATTCTTTAAGCATGTCCGATATAGTACTCTTAGATAAATTTGGCAAAACATCTACAAATTCTTTAAGATAACCTTTACCATAGTCTTCAATATGTTGAAACAATAGCGCTTTACATCTATTTCTCTCTAACCCCTTAATTCTTGTATATTCGCCCTTTCTACCAATTACATTATAATATTTTTTACACAAAACATATTGGTTTTTTCTATAAGGTATCTTTTCTATTACGCCCAAATCAATAAGATGTTTTGTTGTTTTAATATTATTCGGTATTTTATTTTCTCTTATATTTTCAAGTTCATAAATATCATCAAATCCAAGTATGATATTACTTTCTTTTGCAATTTTATTTAGAAAACCTATAAATTCTTTATCTTTTATTTGCGCAGGAATTTTTAAAACAACTGCGTAATTATCACTTTTAGAAAAGTCAGGAATACCCTTACCTTCTTTTATCGTATAACTAAAAATATCATCTACCCCTTGTCCCGATCTCTCAATCAAACCTGCTTTTTCAAAAGCCTCAGCAATACATCTATTACGCCATTCTTGTTTATTAAGCACATTTTCCGGAGTTATGCCAGACAAAAAACCTCCAGGACTTTCTATTTCAAATGATTCTGGTGAAAATTTTATAAATATTGATGCCGAAGCTTTCTTGTAATCCCTATGGGTAACAGCATTAAGAAGCGCTTCTCTTATTGGTTTCTCGCTAAAAATATAAATATCCTTCTGGAACAATCCCTCTTGTATTGAAACTTTTGAATTTCTAATATTTATGGTATTCCAAACATTCTCCATAATCTTAAAAAATGGCTCTCTCCATACCTGCCTAAAATCATAATTAGTTGTTGAAGAATTATTGCGCCATTCAAGAATAATTTCGCTGCCAGGAAAAAACTCATCAACTTTTTCTTTTTTTCCAAATAATATTACAGCAGCATTACTAATACCTTTATCATTCATCAATCCTATTGCTTTCAAAGTTTTATCATTCGCGAAATGCGCATATTCATCTTTCCCTATTTTTTCACTCCACAATTTTTTAAAATTCGAAATAGCTGACTCATCTATATCATTTAAAGAAAAATCTTTGCATATTTCACCGCTAAAATCTGGTTGTGTTTCTCTAAATATCTTTGCTTGTGTAACATCATCCATTCTAACCAAAGAACTGCCATTTCTCATATATGCAAGACCATCTACTTTAACAGTTTTACCTTTTTCACGACAGGGAATATTAAAAACTAATACTCTTTTATTTTCTTTAAACTCTTCAATAACAACACGAATCCCAAGGTCTGCACATAGCTTATGTGTTGTCTCATTATGATTTGGATAAGCAGTTGTCCCTACAGGAACACGATCATCACTTACGCCAAGTATAAAAAAACCACCGCCTTCATTTGCTAAAGCTGAACAATATTTTTTTAATTCAGGATAAGGGAAACTGGTTTTAGCTTCTTTAAGTTCTAACTTTGAGCTTTCACAATTTTCTAAGATTTCATCCAATTTTTTACAACTCGACATAGTCTCCTCAATATGAATATTAATTTTATATTAACAGTTTGAATTTATCCGTTCATTCGCACAATAATATCGTCAAGAGATGCCCCTGCAGGAACCATCGGAAAAACATTTTCTTCTATTTCAACCCATATATCAACAACAACTGAATTTTTTGCCTCAATCATATTTTTTAAAGCAGGTACAATATCTTTTTTATCTGTTATGCGTATTCCCAAAGCACCATAACTTTCAGCCCATTTCACAAAATCTGGAATATAAACCGGACATCTATTTCTGTTTGGCGTATTACACCATTTTGGACAATCTTTACGTTTTGCAAGACAACTATGTGAATATCTTTTACCGTAAAACATTTCCTGCCACTGGCGTACATTGCCAAGATATTGATTATTTAATATGACAACTTTAACATTAATTTCATTTAATACTGCTACTGCCATCTCTTGCATATTCATCTGGAAAGAACCATCACCAGCTACAACTATAACTTCTTTATCTGGATTTCCAAATTTTGCTCCGATACCAGCAGGATATCCAAAACCCATAGTTCCAAGTCCACCAGAACTTAAAAATAAACGCGAATATTTTGCTTTATAATATTGCGCTGCCCACATTTGATGTTGTCCAACTTCCGTTGCAACAATTGCCTCGCCTTTTGTGAGTTCTGAAATTTTTTCAATTACATATTGCGGATGAAGCTTATCATCATCTCTGTTATATGACAACGGATGTTCCTCTTTCCATTCGTTAATTGTTTTAATCCAGTTTTTTCTTTCTTTCTTTTCTATCAAAACTAACATTTCTTTCAAAACTGTTTTTGCATCACCCACTACAGGAATATCAACATCAACAACTTTTAATATAGCTGTAGGATCTATATCAATATGGATTATTTTTGCATTTTTTGCAAAATCGCAAATTTTACCCGTACATCTATCATCAAATCTTGCACCAACAGCTATAATAACATCAGCTGCTTGTACTGCTCTGTTTGCGCAAAAAGTGCCATGCATTCCAAGCATTCCCAAACTTAAATTTGTGTTAATAGGATATGCACCAACAGCAAGCAATGTATTTGTCACTGGAATTTCAGCTTTTTTTGATATTTCAAGAACTTCATTTTCTGCATTAGAAACTATAACACCAGTTCCTATATAAAGCACTGGTTTTTCACTTTTATTTATGATATCAGCAGCTTTTTTAATCTGTCCCGGATGACCATTATAATTAGGTTTATAAGAACGTATTTCAACTTTTTCAGGGTAAATAAATTCACAAATCCCACGCTGAACATCAACAGGAATATCAACTAAAACGGGTCCTGGTCTACCAGTAGTTGCAATATAAAACGCTTCTTTTATTGTCTTTGCTAAATCCTTTACATCTTTAACTAAAAAATTATGTTTTGTAACTGGCCTTGTGATACCTGTGGCATCTGCCTCTTGAAAAGCATCTTGACCAATTACGCTTGTCGAAACCTGACCCGTAATCGCAACTAAAGGAACAGAATCTATATATGCAGTTCCAAGTCCAGTAACTATATTTGTAGCTCCAGGACCAGAAGTAACTATACATACGCCTGGTTTACCGGTAGAACGAGCATACCCATCAGCCATATGTGAAGCTGCTTGCTCATGTCTTGTTAAAATGAAATTTAGTTTTGATCCGTGCATTGCATCAAATATCGGTAGCGCTTGCCCGCCAGGAAGTCCAAATACTACTTCAACGTTTTCTTTTAACAAACTTTCAACTAAAATTTGCGCCCCCGTTTTTTTATCCATATTTCATCCTTATTTTTACCTAGAGCCTGTTCATAATAATCTCAAGTACTGCGCTTAAAACTTCATTCTTATTCAAATTTGAAACGTCAATTTTAATAGTTTTTAATCTATGATAATATTTCATTTTGTCCATAGAGTTAGTTACTGCTTGTTCCAACTCATTTACGCCAATATTTGGATTTCTTACTTTTTGTCTATCTCTGATTGTCTGTTCGTTAGCAATTAACGAAATATCATAAAACCTAAATTCTTTATTTCTTAATTTTTCTAAAATAAAATCTCGTGTTTCCTGTAAGTGCAAGACCCAACTAAATATGACATTATTAAAATTATTGTTTTTTAAAAAACTATTAAGCAGATAACAAATATTATCTACTGCCATATCTTTATTTTCTTGGCAATAATTCCAATTATCACCCTGCTCCCAACACCAATCACCGTCAAGCATAACAGATTTTTCAAGTCTATTAACTAGCATCTTAGCGATAGTTGTTTTCCCAATACTCATCGCACCACTTATAAAAATTAATTTTTTCATTTATTTCAATATAGCGCCAGTATCTGCTGACTGTACCAATTTAGCATAACGAGCCATATAACCAGTTTTAACTTTAGGTTCCGGTTTAATAACCTTGGCAATTCTTTCTTTTATTTCTTCATCTGTTAATTCAACATTTAATGTTCTTTTTGGTATATCTATATTTATAATATCACCTTCATTAATAGCAGCTATTGCTCCACCTGCAGCAGCTTCAGGAGAAATATGTCCGATACAAGGTCCTCTTGTTCCGCCCGAAAAACGTCCATCAGTAAGAAGTGCGACAGAATCACTTAACCCCATACCGTGCAATGCACTTGTAGGGCTTAACATTTCTCTCATTCCGGGTCCACCAGCGGGTCCTTCATATCTTATAACTACAACGTCTCCTGAAACAATTTTATTATCAAGTATTGCTTTCATAGCAGTATCTTCACAATCAAATACGCGCGCTTTACCTGAAAATATTTTCATTTTCTCACTTACCGCTGCTTGCTTGACAACACAACCATCAGGAGCAATATTGCCTCTTAAAATCGCAATACCGCCCTCAAGCTTATAGGGAGTCTTTGTTCTTATAACATCTTCATCTAAAACTCTAGATGACTTCGCAATATCTTTTATATCAATGCCTGTAACAGTTTCAGAAGAAGTTAATCTTTCATAAAGTGCAGATAATACTGCAGGTACTCCACCAGCATTATCTAAATCTTCCATATAATAGTCTCCTGCTGGTTCCAAACAACAAACCTGTGGAGTTTTTTTGGAAATTTCATCAAATAGTTCTAAAGGCAATTTTATTTCAGCTTCGTTTGCTATAGCCGGAAGATGCAATACTGTATTTGTAGAACCTCCTAAAGCCATATCTGCAGTAATTGCATTTTTAAAAGCATTCAACGTTAATATATCGCGTGGTTTTACATTCTCTTTTACAAGCTCAACAATTTTTATGCCTGATTCATAAGCAATTCTTTTTTTCTTTGCACTAACAGCAAGTGCGGTCGCACAACCTCGCAGTGACATTCCCATTGTTTCAGTTAAACATGCCATAGTATTAGCTGTATACATACCCTGACAGGCACCAGCCCCCGGGCATGCCGACATTTCCAACTCTTCAAGCTGTGCTGCAGTAATTTTCCCTGCTTGAAACTGACCAACTGCTTCAAAAGTATCTCTTACCATAGAACGTCTTTTTTTATCATACATTCCTGTCATCATAGCACCTGCAGTAACAACAATTGAAGGTATATTAAGTCTCGCAGCAGCCATAAGCATTCCAGGGGTAATTTTATCACAATTTGATAAAAGAACAAGACCGTCCAACATGTGCGCATTTGCAATAGTTTCTATCAAATCGGCAATTATTTCCCTTGAACCAAGTGAATAATGCATTCCACTATGTCCCATAGCTATACCATCACACACCGCAGGAGCACCAAAAATAAAAGGAACTCCTCCGCCTGCAGCAATACCTCTTTCTATGTATCTTTCCAAATCTCTCATTGCAATATGACCAGGAACTAAATCCGTAAAAGATGAAGCAATACCTATAAATGGTTTGTTCAAATCTTTAGGACTTATTCCTGTAGAATATAACAAACATCTGTTAGGTGCCCTTACTGCACCTTTTTTTATCTGATCACTTCTCATAAAAACTCCATTTATTTTCTAAATTTTTGATTTTTTAATATTAATGTCTCGTATTATACAAAATCTTTATTTATTATACATACAACACAAACTTATAGAAAAACTGTTTGAGCATGCATGACTGTTATTAAAAGTTTCACGTGTATTTCAGCATGCGAGGAAATAACAAAATACCTTGCTTCACCGGCTTTTCCGGTTCGCAATAACGTGGATTTCCACTGGAGTTTACCCGCAAAATAGGCTCAATATTTTCACTGCTTTGTTCGCAATAACGTGGATTTCCACTGGAGTTTACCCTCGAATGTCTTAATTAGAGACAGGTATGACATAACAAAAGACATGAATGACAGACAAAAGTGTTGTATCATTCCCGCGAACGTGAGAATCCATGTTTTTTATCATCATTTTTAAACATGGAT
>JAITPF010000020.1 GCA_031289585.1 Endomicrobium sp.
TTTTGTTGGTTTAGGCGGCGTATATATAAAAAGAATTGGAGAAATAAGCAAGATGACAGAAAGAGTTATAATAACTATGGCGTGTAGTGAGTGTAAAAATAGAAATTATTATTTTGATAATGGAAAATAAAAATAGGACTAAATTTTATGGTAAATGAAAAAATAGTACCAACTCAACGTTTAAGAATTAAGTTACGGGCATATGATCATAAAATGTTGGATGATTCGCTTGCTAAAATTGTGGAAACGGCAAGGCGTACTGGTGCAGCTATAACAGGACCTGTGCTTTTGCCTACTAACATAAAGAAATATACGGTTAATAGATCTGTACATACCGATAAAAAGTCACGTGAGCAGTTTGAAATGAGAATCCATAAAAGATTAGTCGACATTCGAGAGCCTTCTTCAAAAACTGTTGAAGAGCTTATGAAACTTGATTTACCAGCAGGCGTTGATATTGAAATCAAGATGTAATCTTAAAAAATATTGAATTGTAGAGAGAAAATATGCTAAAAGCAATTATTGGAAAAAAAGTAGGCATGACGCAAGTTTTTGACGAAAAAGGAAATTTAGTGCCTGTAACCGTAGTGGAAGCGGGACCTTGTGTTATAACAGATGTACGTACAATTGAAAAAGATGGTTATCCTGCTGTTCAACTTGGTTTTGGAGTAACGGAAGAAAAAAAGCTTAGCAAACCTCAAGCAGGTCTTTTTAAGAAAAATAATCTTTCGCCTAGAAAAATTGTCAAAGAATTTAGAGTTACTGACATATCTGAATTTTCCGTCGGACAGGAAATAAAAGTAGATGTGTTTAAAGCTGGTGATTACGTTGATGTTTCTGCAATTACAAAAGGCAAAGGTTATGCTGGAGTTATTAAAAGACACAACTTTGGTATGCAGCCTACTACTCACGGTCAGTCTGACAGAACTCGTGCCAGAGGTTCAAGTGGCGGACAAGGACCTCAGAAAGTTTTAAAAGGTATGAAAATGTCTGGACATTTAGGTAATGAATATGTTACAATACAGAAGTTGCTTGTTGTAAATGCTGATGCGGAAAAAAATATTTTGCTTATTAAAGGTTCTGTTCCTGCCGTTAAGACCGGAACATTGCTTATAAGTAATACAATTAAAAAAGTCCCTGTGATTTTGGAAACAAAAATTAAAACTAAGAAGAAGTAATTTGTTTTTATAGTTCCTTGCCTTACTAGGGATGTAGAATTTATAAAGTAAAAGGGATGTGTTTTGAAATCCCTTGAATATATTTAAAGAGAGAAAAAATGGAGACAATAGTTTATAACGCAAAGGGACAGGAAAAGGGGAGATTAGAGCTTCCTGCTTTTTTCAGCACGAAAGTGTCTGACATACTTTTGCATGAAATTACAACGGCATATTTAAACAATCAAAGATCCGGTACACACAAAACAAAAACAAGAGGTGAAGTGTCTTTTTCAGGCGCAAAACCTTGGAAACAGAAAGGTACTGGTAACGCTCGCGCAGGACAGAGAAATTCTCCATTGTGGAGAAAAGGCGGTATTATTTTTGGACCACAGCCCAGAGATTATTACACAAAGATATCAAAACAAAAAAAAAGACTTTCTTTGAATATGGCTTTTTCTGCACAACTTCAAAACGGCAATGTAATTGTTGTTGATTCAGTAAAAGTTAATGAATTGAAAACAAAAAAAGTAGTTGAACTCTTAAAAAATCTTAAAGTTGAAGACAATAAAGTTGTTTTTGCAATTTCTAATGATGCAGTTTTCAAAGCAGCAGCAAGAAATATAGAGAATGTTGTAGTTGAAAATATTAAAAATATTAACGCATATCAAGTTCTTTGGGCTGACAAATTAGTGATTACTCCCGAAGCTATTGATTTAATAAAAGAAAGGCAGTCTATATAGAAGCTATAGAGACTGCCTTTTACTATTTAGGAAATAAAATGGATATTAGAAATATTATTAAGAAACCAATTGTAACAGAAAAAGCTTCAATTATGAAAGAAAAAAATAATAAATATACTTTTGTAGTAGATAAAGATGCAAACAAATTTCAGATAAAACAGGCTGTTGAAACTTTGTTTAAAGTAAAAGTGGAAAATGTGCATACTTCAAACTATTTGGGAAAAAGTAAGAGAATGGGTACACATGCCGGTTATAAAAGTGATTGGAAAAAAGCAATAGTAAAACTTGGCGAAGGTCAAGAAATTCAAATGGTCGATGAAGCCTAACGTTGGTTTCATAAAAAGTAAATGTAAATCTTTTTCTCAAAAGTAAAGAGTGAGGATTAATTTTACTGTAAGAAGTAACTATGGGTATAAATAAAAGTGTCGAAACATTATTATAAAGACACAGCCCGATAATAGGAAAAAGTAATGCCGATTAAAACATTTAAGCCTTACACACAGTCAAGAAGACAGATGTCAGTTTCGGTTTTTTCAGATATTACAAAAACAACTCCTGAAAAATCATTGATAAAAATAATAAAGAAAAAAGGTGGCCGCAACAATACGGGTCAGATAATGGTTCGTTTTAGAGGCGGTGGACACAAGAGATTTTATAGAATTATTGATTTTAAAAGGGATAAATTTAATATTCCAGCAGAAGTAATAGCAATAGAATATGATCCTAACCGTTCAAGTAGAAAAGCGCTCTTGCAGTATAAAGATGGTGAAAAAAGATATATAATCCAACCTTTAGGTGTTAATGTTGGAGATTTCCTTATGTCCGGTCCGGATGCCGAGATAAAACCAGGAAATGCTCTTCCTATTACAAATATACCTATAGGTACTTTTATACATAACTTGGAGTTGGTAGCAGGTAAAGGCGGACAGCTTGTTCGTTCTGCTGGAGCTGCAGCACAGCTTCTTGCTAAAGAAGGTGATTATGCTCACATAAGAATGCCTTCTGGCGAGATAAGGTTTATTCGTGTAAAGTGTTATGCAACAATTGGTCAAGTGGGAAACTTAGACCACGAAAATATTACGGTGGGCTCTGCAGGAAGAAACCGCCATTTGGGCAAAAAACCTCATGTTCGCGGAACTGCAATGAACTCTGTTGATCATCCTCATGGAGGAGGCAGAGGCAAGTCTAAAGGTAAAAACCAGCCTAGAAGTCCTTGGAACCAACCTGCTAAAGGTTTTAAGACAAGACCTAAAAAAGTCTGGGATTGGGTAATAGTAAGCCATCGTAATAAAGCTAAGAAGCAATAAGACGTAATCGGAGGAAGAAATAGATGAGTCGTTCAACGAAGAAAGGTCCTTATGTAGATGAAAAGCTTTTAAAGAAAATGCAAAAACTAAATGTAGCCGGTGATAAAAAAGTTATTAAAACATGGGCAAGAGCAAGTGTTATAACGCCAGAATTTGTAGGACATACCATAGCAATACATAATGGCAAAAAATTTCTTCCGATATTTATATCGGAACAAATGGTAGGTCATAAACTTGGCGAATTTGCTCCGACAAGGATTTTTAAAGGTCACGGTGGAATGACAAGACAGGAAACATCACTTACATAAGTAAATAAAATATGCGGGAATTGTACTCTGTAATAAGAGTTCAGTATCAAGTATTAATAACCAACAGCTGCATGGATGCTGCTGTAGAAGAAAAAAAAGGATATTAAGATGGAAGCAAAGGCAACAGCAAAGTTTGTTAGATATACTCCAAGAAAAGTAAACCAAGTTCTTACGCTTATTAGAAACAAAAAAGTTGAAAAAGCATTTGAAATTCTTTCTTTTCTTCCTAAATCTGCTGCAACACTTGTTGAGAAAAATTTAAAAAGCGCAACTGCAAATGCTGGTAAGCTTAAGGATTATTCAAATCTCAAAGTAAAAGAAGCTTGGGTTGGAAACGGCCCTACATTAAAAAGAATGAGACCAGGACCGCAGGGAAGAAGTATGCCGATAAAAAAAAGAACAGCGCATCTTACAATAGTTGTTACAGATGCTAATGTGTCTGCTGAAAAAAGAAAGAAAAAAGAGATTAAAAAAGAAATTAAATCAGAAGAAGTAAAGTAATATAAAAATTTTTAGGAAAGGTAAGACAAAATGGGTAATAAAATACATCCCAAAAGCGTAAGACTAGGATATATCAAAGATTGGGAATCTAAATGGTTTAATTTAAAAGAGATGCCTAATTTCATAGAAGAAGATCGTCGTGTAAGAGTTTATTTAAAAAATAAACTTAAATTGGCTTCTGTGTCAAAAATCGTTATTGAAAGACCGGGTAAATATTTACGTGTAAATATTTATACGTCTCGTCCGGGAATCGTTATTGGAAAAGGCGGACAAGGCATTGAAAATTTCAGGAAAGAAATTGAATCCATGACAACAAAAAAAACCTTTGTAAATGTTATGGAAATTAAAAGACCTGAAGTTGATGCTCAACTTGCAGCGGAAGGTATTGCTTTTCAGTTAGAAAAGCAAATTGCTTTTAGAAGAGCAATGAAGAAAACAATTGAAAAAGCAATGGCAGCAAGAGCACAAGGAATAAAAGTTATGGTTTCGGGCAGGCTTGGCGGAGCAGAAATTGCAAGAACTGAGTGGCTTAAAGAGGGAAGAGTTCCTTTGCAGACTTTTAGAGCGGATATCGATTATGGTTTTTCAGAAGCTTATACAACCATGGGGCAAATAGGCGTAAAAGTTTGGATATTTAAGAAGGAACTTTTCAAGAAGACGACGAAGGAATTGCTTGAAGAGGCAAAACTTGTGGTAGATGCATCAAATATAAATGTAGAACAACAGATGCAAAAACACGAAGAATCTAAATAAATTAAGACCTAAGATATAAGATAAGATAAAGGACAAATTTATATGTTGATGCCAAAGAGAGTTAAATATAGAAAGACGCATAGGGGAAGAATGAAAGGTAAATCCAAAGGCGGTAATTATTTAGCTTTTGGTAAATATGGTCTTCAGGCTCTTGAACCTGTATGGATAAATAGCAATCAAATAGAAGCAGCTCGTATCGCATTGGCAAGATTTATAAAAAAAGGCGGAAAAGTTTGGATCAGAATATTCCCTGATAAACCAATCACAAAGAAGCCTGCCGAAACGAGAATGGGTAAAGGTAAAGGTGATCCACAGTTTTGGGTTGCTGTAGTAAAACCGGGACGAATAATGTTTGAAATGGAAGGTATTCCAGAAACGGAAGCAAAAAAGGCTCTGAGGCTTGCTTCAAACAAACTTCCTATACACACAAAAATTTTAGTTAGAGCAGATATTTGAGGATATGATGAAAAGTAAAAATTGGAATGAAATAAAGAATATGTCAAACGTTGAGCTCAATGCAAAGCTTGGTGAATTACAGGATAGAATTTTTAAATTAAAATTTCGTCATACGACAGCTCCTGTAAAAAATCCTCTTGAAATAAGAGAAATAAGAAGAGACATAGCAAGAATCAAAACGCTTCTTACTACTCAAGAGACAGAATCCAAATAAGACAAATTAATAGGAAGGAACAATGTCAGAACGTGGAAAACGTAAATGCCGTACAGGTGTAGTTGTAAGTGCTAGAAGCGATAAAACAAGACAGGTCTCTATTGAGAGGACGTATCGCCATTCTTTGTATGGCCGTGTGCTTCGTAGTAAAAGAAAATTTGCTGTTCACGATGAAAAAAATATTTCTCATGTAGGCGATGCGGTTAAAATAATGGAATCGAGACCGTTGTCAAAGACAAAAAGATGGGTGTTAGTTGAAGTTGTAAACAAAATGTCAGAAATCTAAAAATAAGTTTGGTGAAGGATAACAAAATGATTCAGGAAAGAACTATTTTGAATGTAGCGGATAATTCAGGAGCAAAAAAGATTCGCTGCTTTAGAGTTACGAAAGGTTTAAAACGTCGTTATGCAAGTATAGGTGACGTAATCCATGCGTCAGTTCAGGATGCATTGCCGCATGCAAACATTAAAAAAGGCGAAGTTGTTAAAGCTGTGGTAATCCGTACGGTAAAGGAGATTCGTCGTGCTGATGGAACCTATATTAAGTTTGATGATAATGCAGCTGTTATTATCAACGATGAAGGCGAACCAAAGGGGACTCGTATTTTTGGACCAGTTGCAAGAGAGCTTAGAGAAAATAATTATCTTAAGATAATTTCTTTGGCACCAGAAGTGATATAAGTATCGTCCTGTCATTTTGAAGAAGCTAGAAAAACGAATGTTAACGGAATAGGTAGTGTGAATGTCTGGATGTTTCAGGAACAAAAAGATTGTTTCCTTAACAATGACATAAAGAAAGAAAGGAAATATAAACAAATGCTTAACATTAAGAAAAAAGATAAAGTAGTAGTTTTATCAGGGAAAGACAAAGGAAAAAAGGGCGAAGTTCTTGATGTTTTTCCTGATAAAGGTAAAGTTATAGTCTCAAAAATTAATTTCGTGAAAAGACATACGAAACCTACTCAAAGAGACCCCGGAGGAATCCGCGAAAAAGAAGCCCCTATTACTATAAGTAAAGTTATGCTTGTATGTCCAAAATGTAATCAAGCTTCAAGACCTAAATTTGACAAACTTTCTGACGGTAAGAAAGTAAGAGTTTGCCGTAAGTGTGGAGAGATGATAGTATGAAGTATTACAAAAGACGGTATTTAAGAAAACTTTAATTTTGCTGTTGGGGGGGGGTATTCCTTGGCGTTAAGTTCATGCGCGTTAATGTTTAATGGAACAACAGAGAGCGTGAACATAAGATCAATGACTCAAGACAAGTAGTATTTACGTTGATGGTAATTATGTTGGAAAAGGTTTGTTGCGTAGATTTAAACGAAATAAGCAGCATGTTGTGTTGGTTAAAAAGAAAGGACATGAAACAGAAATTGTCAATATAGGCAATAATGTGCAAGTGGATGGATTGTGTTTGACGCGTTATTAAACTGGTTTGCGTTTCTAACGGATCCAACTACAGGAGCTTGGTATAAGCTAGACAGAAATAACATAGTTGTTGAACTTGTGCCTAATGGGAAGAAATAGTAAAAAAATGCGTTTATACGTTTAATTTGTTTATTATGGTATAAGGAAAGAATAATGAATCAACCTCGTTTAAAAGAATTTTATCGAAAAAGTATAGCAGGGGAACTTAAAAAACAGTTTAGTTTTAAAAATGTGCATCAGATTCCCAAACTTACAAAAGTTGTTGTAAATATTGGTTTGAGCGAAGCAAAAGAAAATATTAAAGTTTTAGATGTTGCAACTGCAGAACTTGCGGCTATTACCGGGCAAAAACCGTTGGTATGTCGCGCAAAACAGTCAGTATCGAACTTTAAAATACGTCAGGGAATGCCTATAGGTATAAAAGTAACGCTTAGAAATACTATAATGTATGAGTTCTTGGATAGACTTATTAACGTTGCAATTCCGCGTATAAGAGATTTCAGAGGTATTGAGTCTAGTGGTTTTGATGGCCAAGGCAATTTTAATTTGGGTCTTACTGAACAATATATTTTTCCTGAAATTAGCGTCGAAAAGTCAGATAAAGCAAGAGGAATGAATATTACTATAGTAACAACAGCAGAAAAAGATGAGCATGCAAAAACCTTGCTTGAGTCTTTAGGAATGCCGTTTAAAAAAAGGGATAATAACAAATAAAGTAAAGGATATTTTTCTATGGCAACAACTTCAGCAGAAGCAAAGATGCGCAAACCTCAGAAATTTGCAACACGGTACAGGAATAGATGTCGCCTGTGTGGAAGACCGCGTGGCTATTACAGAGATTTCGGACTTTGCAGAATATGTTTACGCAAATTAGCTCATAATGGCGAAATACCAGGTGTCACAAAATCAAGCTGGTAATAATTTTAAAAGAGGTCGGTTGAATGATTACAGATCCAATATCAGATATGTTTACACGTATTCGTAATGCAAATGCAAAATTGTATGAAAAAGTTGATGTTCCATCTTCAAAATTGAAGATAGAAATTGCAAAAATTTTGAAAGAAGAAGGATATATTGCAAATTATAAAAATATTGAAGATCATAAACAAGGGGTTTTAAAAATTTATCTTAAATACACGGCTGCCGGCAAAGCGGTTATTCAGGGAATAAGAAGAGTTTCAAAATCAAGTTTGAGGATATACAAGGGCTTTAAAGATATGCCAAAAACCGTCGGTGGTTTAGGTGTTACTGTTGTTTCTACATCTAAAGGTTTAATGACTGATAGACAAGCAAGGAAAGAAAAAATTGGTGGAGAAGTAATAGGATACGTTTGGTAATGATAGCTTAAACAAATTGTGTTGTGTTATTCCAGTTTACAACTAAAGATATTAAAGGGTAAATTTCAGTAGGACTTCATGCTCCTGTTGTTGAATTGCAAAAAATTTATATTGAGGATTAAACAATGAGTCGTTTAGGTAAAAAACCAGTCCAAGTACCGGAAAAAGTGAAAGCAGAATTCAAGAACGGAGTGTTGGATATATCCGGTCCTGGTGGAAAGCTTTCACAAATAATTGACGAGAAAATAAATATAAAAATTGACAAAGATAGTATTTTTGTCGAGGCTTTAGGTAATTCGCGTCAACACAATATGCTACACGGTCTTACAAGGGGTCTTATTGTTAATATGGTTGAAGGCGTAACAAAGGGTTTTAAAAAAGAACTTGAAGCAATAGGTCTTGGTTATAAAGCAAATATAGAGGGTGGTAAAAAATTAATTTTAACTGTTGGTTTTTCTCATTTAGTAAATCTTTCGATACCTTCTACAGTAAAAATTACTGCTGCTCTTACGCCTGATAAAAATACTTTAATTACAATAACTGGAATTGATAAGTATGAAGTTGGGGCATTTGCAGCCCAAATAAGAGCTGTAAAGCCGCCTGAACCTTATAAGGGGTTCGGTATAAGATATTTAGGAGAAAAGATTATAAGAAAAGCCGGAAAGGCTGCAGCAGGTTCAGGTAAGAAATAGTTGATTTTTGCTGTTATTTCTTTGGTGTAAAGTAAAGACAATTGATTGAAATGTTTTTGTCGGTTAAATTATAAGAGCGGAAACAAAAATAGAGGATTAGATGAAAGATTCAAACAAAAGATTTGATTATCGTGTAAAAAGAGTAAGAAGCAAAATTGAAGGAACACAAAACAGACCTCGTTTAAGTGTTCATCGTGGGCACAAACATATTTACGCGCAGATTATTGACGACAGTAAAGGTATTACTATTGTATCGGCATCAACATTGTCGCCTGAACTTAAGGGCAAATTAAATGTTACGGATACCGTCGCAGCTGCTAAGTTAGTTGGTGATTTAGTTGCGAAAAAAGCGACTGAAAAAGGTGTAAAAAAAGTTGTTTTTGATCGTAGAGGATACGAATATATAGGTAAAGTTAAAGCCTTAGCAGATGCCGCAAGAGATAATGGCTTAGAATTCTAAACAATACGTTTTTATCCGTCATTATTACTGCCAAAGGACGCGCGAGGATAAAGACGAAATTCTAATAAAATAAAAGTTGTCGTAGTTTTTTAGGAGGATAAGTTGGCTGAACAATTAGCAAAACAACAACGAGATGACAACGCTTTAAAAGAAACTGTTGTCGCTGTTAACAGAGTTGCAAAAGTTGTAAAGGGCGGTAAAAGATTTTCTTTTAATGCTTTGGTAGTAGTAGGTGATGGAGCCGGAAAAGTAGGTTGTGGACTTGGTAAAGCAAATGAAGTGCAGGCTGCAATTCAAAAAGGTAGTGCACATGCTTCAAAACATATGATTTTCGCACAACTTAAAGGAAGTACTATTCCACACGAAGTAATCGGTATTTCAGGATCAGGAAAGGTTTTGTTAAAGCCTGCTGCTCCTGGAACGGGCGTTATTGCAGGTGGAGCAGTAAGAGCAGTGCTTGAGGCTGTAGGAATAAAAGATATTCTGACAAAATCAATGCGTTCTTCAAATCCTTTTAATGTAGTTTATGCAACATTTGAGGCTCTTAAAGAACTTCGCTCAAAAGAAGAAGTTGCTAAAATTAGAGAAAAAGAGGTTGCAGAAATATGATAGGTTTGGATAATTTAAAGCCTGCAAAAGGTTCAAAACATAGAAAGAAAATTGTTGGGCGTGGAGTAGGGTCTGGGCATGGACGCACGTCTACGCGCGGTTCTAAAGGTCAGAGGGCTCGCTCGGGCGACGGATCAAAGAAGGTAGTGAGTTTTCAAGGCGCGCAGACATCTATTTTAAGAAGAGTGCCTAAAAGAGGCTTTAAGAATCAGTTCCGTAAAGAGTATGAAATAGTAAATATTGAAAATTTAAATAAATTTGAAACGGGAGTTGAAGTTACACCTTCAATTTTAAAAGAAGCGGGTCTTGTTGCAAAAGCAAAACTTGTAAAAATTTTAGGTGTTGGCGATCTTAAAAAAGCTTTAACGGTAAAAGCTGCTGCTTTTTCAAAATCTGCACTTGATAAAATTAAAGCAGCAGGCGGAAAAGCTGAAATCTTTAAATAAATGTAGTAGTGTCGTTGTTGATCTATAAAATAGGTATGGTAATCTCTGTTCTTTTAGTTTCATCAGTGCAAAGCCAGGAAGAGCTATAGCGATCTATGTTGTTTGTTGTTGTCATTGCAAGAGATCAAAGTTCTCGTGGTAAACTGATTTGTAAAGTTTACAATTTGATAGTCTTAAATTAGGAATAATCTAAGTTTTAAGAGTGCGAGTTATTTAGTTATTTTTACTCCTAACTCTTTTGTTTTGTATGGAATAGACTCTAAAATAAAAAATAGAACGATTATTTTGTTTGCTAAAAGTTTTAACTAAATCTATATTGTTGTTAATTAATTTGCTACAATGTCTAAAAATAATGGGAAATGAATTATGTTAAAAAGTTTTGCTGATATATTTAAAGTGCCTGAACTTAAAAAGAGGGTATTTTTTACATTATGTATAATTATTGCTTACAGAATAGGAGCGACGGTTCCAATTCCAGGTATTAATGCTGAAGCAGTAAAATCTTTATTTGCTGCACAAAGTAACGGACTATTAGGGTTTTTAGATATGTTTTCAGGTGGTGCTCTCAACAGAATGTCGGTTTTTGCTATGGGTATTATGCCGTATATCAACGCTTCCATTATCATGAGTTTAATGCAGGGTGCACATATTATCCCTTATTTGGACAGGCTTGCAAAAGAAGGAGAACAGGGAAGAAAAAAGCTTACTCAAATCACAAGATATGGGACACTCATACTTGGTACAATTCAGTCTTTTGGTTTGACAATGGCTATAACTAAATTGCCTATCCCTTCAGGAATGCCTATAGTTGTTGATCCGTCAATATCGTGGATTTTTTTGACTGTTACAACTCTTGTTACGGGTACAGTTTTAATTATGTGGCTTGGTGAACAAGTTACAGAAAGAGGGATAGGGAATGGCATTTCTCTTATAATTTTTGCAGGTATTGTGGAAAGGCTTCCTCATGCAGTGCTCAGCATTATAAAACTTGTACAGATGGAAGAGCTTTCGATATTGTATGTTTTGACACTTACAGCTATTGTAATAGCTGTCTTGATTTCAGTTGTTTGGATTGAAACAGCTCAAAGAAGAATTCCTATTCATTACGCAAAAAAAATGATTGGAAGGAAAATGTATGGCGGACAGACGTCTTTTTTGCCGATAAAAGTAGATCAGTCTGGTGTTATTGCAGTAATATTCTCTATGTCTATTTTGTCTGCTCCTTTCACTATAGCCCAATTTGCTCCTGAGTGGACGATATGGGGTTTTCCTATAGCTAAAAAAATTACAGAATGGATTAATAATGGTTCTGTAATATATAGTTTAATTTATGCCTCTTTTGTGATTTTTTTCTGTTATTTCTATAATTCTATATCTTTCAATCCAAAAGATTTAGCAGAAAATATGAAAAAGTCCGGCGGGTTTATACCAGGTATAAGACCTGGTGAACCGACTTCTGTATATATACAAAAAATTTTAGAAAGAGTTACTTTTGGCGGTGCATTGTTTGTTGCCTGTATTGCTGTTTTGCCAGATTATTTAAGATCAGTAATGAGTGCTCCATTTTTCTTCGGTGGAACGTCATTACTTATAGTTGTAGGTGTTTCATTGGATACTATTGGACAAGTAGAATCCCACCTTATTATGCGACATTATGAAGGTTTTATGAAAGAGGGCCGTATTAAAGGCAGATGGTTCAACGTGCGTTAGAGAAATTTGTCTTTTGAGTTTATATTTCCTTACGCTTCAACTCGTGTACCTAACAGAGTACGCTTCGTTAAAGCAAGTGTTGTCTAAACCCAAAATCCTGAGTTCTTAAAATTAATACTGAAGTTTAGTTTTTAAAAAATTGAGACTTGTTGAAATAATAAAAATAAAGCTAGAGTTCAAAATGAATTATATACTTATGGGTCCCCCCGGAGCTGGAAAAGGAACTCAGGCGAAAAAAATTGTAGAAACATTCCGTATGGTTCACCTTTCAACGGGAGACATGTTTAGAAAAGCAAAGAAATTTGACGAAGTTATAAGTAAACTTCTTGCTACGGGGCAGTTGGTTCCCGACGAGATTGTTGTAAACATGTTAAAGAAACGTCTTGAAAAAGATGACGTGAGAAAGGGTTTTTTGTTGGATGGGTTCCCGAGAACTTTGAACCAGGCGCAAGAGCTTGATAAAATGCTTAAATCTGAAAACATAAAAATAGATGCGGTGTTCTTTATAGACGTTCATTTTGAAGAAGCTGTTAAGAGAATTTCAGGAAGAAGAGTATGCTCATGTGGAGCAAGTTATCACGTAAACTTTATTCCGTCTAAAGTTGCAGGGATATGCGACGCTTGCAGGAGTGAGCTTGTCCAGAGGAATGACGATAAAGAAAACGTTGTGAAAGATAGACTTGGCGTTTATGAAAAACAAACTAAACCTTTAGTAGATTATTATGATAAAGCAGGATTGCTTGTAAATATAGATGGTTCAAAGAGTGAAGACGAAGTTTTTGAACGGATAGCCAGGTTGATGGGAAATGTGTAGGTAGCCGTTGTTGTGAAGTTTAGGGATGATAGCAGGATGATTACTGAGATAAAGATGAAGTCTTTGAACAAATGGACTAGAGGATGTGTGTATGGTTGGAAAGTATTGTATAGTTCTTTTGTTTTTTTTGTTAGTTGGTGTTGTTACTTGTAAAGCAGAAAATTATTTTGGTGACAAAAACTGATCAAGTTACAGTTTGTGGAGGGGTTGGCGCGCAAGGCAAAGTGGAGTCGTTATGTATTATTGATTTTTCCTACAGCCCAACCGAACAAGTTTTTTCGTTTGCAAGGCAGGCAAAATTTTGAACTTTTTGGATTTTTTGGAAAAGATACATATGAGAATATAAATTGTCTTTCAGCAGGTTTGTCGCAAGATATAATAATTCTAGTATTAAAGGTGTTTTTTGTTGGTACGGGGTTAGGTATTTTTATATGGAATAAAAAGACAGATAGAGTTAGTTCAAACTTTACTTTTGGAGAAAAGGTATTTGTTGGTATAAAATGTGGCGATGAATGTGTTGAGTTTGTTGGCAGGCATTTTTCCAATGGAGACTTAACTGATAAAAATAGTGGATACAATTTTATTGGTGTGGCAATGGTGCATAATTTTTAATCGCAAGAGAGAACTAAATTGTTTTTAAAAAAACAAAATATAGAATTAAAAACGGCAAAAGAAATTGAGAAGATGAGAGTTGCCGGCAAAGTTGTAGGTGAGATTTTAGAAAAGCTCTCTGAAATAATAAAGCCGGGAATAACTACGAAATGTATAGATGAATTATCGGAAAAGTACATAAGAAAATTTAAAATGACGCCTGCATTTTTAGGTGTGCCTGGAGCAAGGTATCCATTCCCTGCGTCCGTATGTGTATCAATAAATGACGAGGTTGTACACGGGATCCCGAATGCTTCGCGTGTACTTAAATCAGGCGATGTAGTTTCTGTAGACGTTGGAGTAATTTACGAAGGTTATTATGGCGACGCAGCAAGAACCTACGCAGTCGGTACTATCTCCGATGCCGCTGCAAAACTTCTTAAAGTTACTGAACTATCTTTGCAGAAAGGCATTGAGCAGGCGTTGCCAGGTAAAAGACTAGGTGATGTTTCTTTTGCGGTACAAAAAACTGTAGAGACTGCCGGTTTTTCTGTCGTAAGAGACTTTGTCGGACATGGAATAGGAAGATCTTTGCACGAAGAGCCTCAGATTCCAAATTTTGGCAAAGCTAATACAGGCCTTAAATTACTTCCAGGAATGGTACTAGCAATAGAACCTATGGTAAATGTTGGAAGCTATGAAGTTTGTATGCCAGATGATAATTGGACAGTTGTTACAAGAGATGGTAGTTTAAGTGCCCATTTTGAGCATACTATTGTAATAACCGAAAACAGTTATGAAATTTTAACAAAAGTGTAAGTTATCTTACATACTTGTCATGATAGGACGCTTGACGCTTGGAAATTATGGATGTAAGCAGTTGACTTCCACGAAAGTGGTAGCCCAAGTTTGAATGTTTAAGTCTGTTGCCATGAATTTGATTTAGGGTCTTTATTAAAAAATAAACACCAACACAAAGTTTGTATCAAATATGGAATGACAATCTTATTTAGCTGGGTTGATTAAATTGTTGTTTTTCTAAGGCATAAAGGTAGAATAATGAGTAAAGAAGATAAAATAATTGTTGATGGAAAAATTTTAGAGTCTCTGCCAAATGCAATGTTTAAAGTAGAAATTGAAGGAGGGCACGTAATTTTAGCACATATATGTGGTAAAATGAGAATGCACTATATAAAAATTCTCCCAGGAGATAAAGTGAAAGTAGAACTTTCTCCATACGATCTAACAAGAGGTAGAATAACTTATAGAGAGAAGTAACTGCAATTTTTTGTTGTCATTGTAATTGCACACTACCTAAAGCAGATAGTGAGGGCTGCAAAATGTAATGTGTGGTAATCTGTAGTTAGAGAATGAAAAAAAGATAATAGCAGATGTTGTATATCTTAGTCAAACTGTTGTAGAGGCACATAAGTCGAATGTTTTAGTATTACGAACTAGTAATAATGATCAGGAGCAGTATAATGAAAGTCAGAGCGTCTGTAAAGCCAATTTGTCAAAAATGTAGAGTAGTAAAGCGTAAAGGTGTTGTAAGAGTAACGTGTTCAGATCCAAGACACAAACAAAGACAGGGCTAAGTGTGTTGTGAGTTGTATTGTGTCAAAAATGTAAAGTAATAAAACTAAAACGCAAATGTGTGGTTGTTTCGTTTCTGTAAAGAGGGGAATCCATTTTAGATGTGTTAATTAAAATAGAGGCAAAAATCCGGAGGATAGATAAATGGCTCGTGTAGCTGGAGTAGATTTACCAAAGAATAAAAGACTTGATATAGCGTTAAGATATATTTACGGTGTAGGTCCTGCTATATCTGATGAAATTATTGCAGAACTTTCTTTAGATCCAACAAAAAGAGTTAAAGATTTAACAGAAGAAGAAGTTAATAAAATAAATAATCTTATAACAAAAAATCTTAAAGTAGAAGGAGATCTCAGAAGAGAAATTCAGTCAAATATTAAGAGACTTATAGAGATAGGGAGTTATAGGGGTTCGCGTCACAGAAGAAATCTTCCTGTAAGAGGGCAGAGATCTAAAACTAATGCTCGTACAAGACGTGGTAAGAGAAAGACGGTGGGTGCAGGTAAGGCATTGTCTCCTCAGGCAAGAAAGACTAAATAAACGCTATGTCTTTTGAATTTTTGTGCTGTACCCTTGTGCTTATTTACATTGTGTCCGATAACAATATTCGGTTATAGCAACCGGATATCACTGTTAGCATACGCACTGCTGAAGGTAGAAGGATAAAGTTTTAAAGAAGCAATTATTATTGTTAAAAAAGAAAGATTGTTTCGCCATTTTTGAGAGTCTTAATTGGGGATTGCTCTAAGTTTTTTAAGATAGCGAGTTATTTAGAATATTTGTAAAACAGAGAACGGAGGAAGTATGGCAGAAGAAAAAAAGACTGGCAGTTCTAAAAAGAAAAAGTACATTGGTGGGGTAGCAAAGGCTTATATATTATCAACATTTAATAATACGATTGTTAACGTAACAGATGAGAGAGGAAATACTTTGACTTGGGCATCTGCTGGTGGTTCGGGATTTAAAGGAACAAAAAAAGGAACTCCTTTTGCAGCCCAGATGACTGCAGTTGCAGTAGGGAAAAAAGCTATGGACATAGGTGTAAAACAAGTTGCAGTTTTTGTAAATGGTCCTGGACCTGGAAGAGAAACGGCAATAAGAGGTTTGCAGAGTTCAGGTCTTGGAATAACAGCTATAAAAGATATCACTCCTGTTCCCCACGATGGGTGTCGTCCGCCTAAACCTAGAAGAGTATGATAAATAAAAATTGTGTTCGACACAACGGCTGCTGTCGGATATTTATTTAAATAAATTAGGTAATATAAATAATTTTGGAGGATTTTGATAGATGTCACGTTATTTATTGTCAGTATGTAAGTTATGTCGTCGTGAAAAAGAAAAACTTTTTCTTAAGGGAGAAAGATGTACTTCAAATTGTACTCTTGACAGAAAAAGAGGCAAGAATGGTCCTGGACAACATGGAGTATCAAAAAGCAAAATGTCTGATTACGCAAAACATTTGCGTGAAAAACAGAAAGCAAGAAGAGTATATGGTTTAACTGAAGAGCAGTTTAGCCATTATTATGAAGTTGCAGAAAAAATGAAAGGTTCTACCGGTGATAATTTGCTTAAACTTCTTGAATTAAGACTTGATAATGTAGTTTTCCGTCTAGGGCTTGCCTCATCTAAAAAAATGGCAAGACAGGTTGTAAATCATGGCAATGTTTTGGTTAACGAAAAAAAGATAGATGTTCCTCGTTATCAAGTACAAGTCGGTGATGTTATAACAGTTTCTGAAAAATATAAAACAGGGATAGTTATAAAAAAGCTTATCGAAAAAACAACGTCAAATGTTCCTTTGTGGCTTAGTTTTGATAAAAACAAAGTTGTTGGATCAGTTGTAAGCGAGCCGCTTGCTGGCGAAGTCTCTCATCCTATAAACAGTCAGCTTATTGTTGAGTATTATTCAAAATAAACTAACGGCCATATAAGGCTTGTTGAGTGAGGTTATAAAGAAATGAAAGCACCGGACTTAGAGAAATTACGTAAACTTATTTTAGATGAAAAGACTGCTACAAAGTTTTACGGTCATTTTACTGCAGAACCTTTTGAACGCGGTTATGGTCATACAATAGGAAACCCATTGAGAAGAATTCTTCTTTCAAGTCTTGAGGGAGCTGCTATTACTTCTGTAAAAATTACAGGGGCTTTGCACGAATTTGCAGTTTTAAAAGGCATTAAAGAAGATGTAGCTCAGATTGTTTTAAATTTGAAAAAAATTAGAGTAAAACTTCACTCTGCAGGACCGGAGAAGCTTTATTTGAAAATTAAAAAGGCTGGCAAAGTAACTGCGAAAGATATTGATGTGAATACAAATGTCGAAATAATGAATCCTGAACAAGAAATCGCAAATATCGATAATGGGACAGTTCTTGAAATGGAACTTGAAGTTTCTTTAGGCAAGGGATATGTTCTTGCTGAAGAATTGAAATCAGGCAAACATTCAGTAGGAACAATAATGCTTGATTCATTGTTTTCTCCGGTAACAAAAGTCAATTATGAAGTTGAAAATACTCGTGTAGAACAGACTCTTAATTATGACAGACTTGTTATGGAAATATGGACTGACGGATCTATATCTCCTCAAGATGCTTTGATACATTCTGCAAAAATATTGAGAAATAGTCTTGTGATTTTTACAGGCGATGCAGTTGAATTTGAAGGGGTTGTTGTAGAAAAAGAGGAAAGTGCTATAGATAAAGAAGAAAAAGATTTTTTCAGTCAGTCAATAAGCGTTATGGATCTCTCAACCAGGACTTCAAACAGCTTAAAGAATGTTGGGATTGACACTATTGGAGATCTTGTTTCTATAACTGAAAAAGATATAATGAATTTTGATAATTTTGGAAAACGCTCGTTTGAAGAAATTAAGAATAAACTTAAAAAATTAGATTTGTCTCTTGGAATGGAAATTGAGAAGGGAGCAAAGAAATGATAAAAACTTATAACGGGAGTAAACTTGGAGTTACAAGTTCGCACAAAAAAGCGTTACTTCGTAATTTAGCGACGGCGTTGTTTCTTCACGAAAAAATAACAACTACGTTGCCTAAAGCAAAAGAACTTGTAAGTTATTCTGAAAAACTTGTAACAAAAGCAAAAAAGGCTGATTTGGGCGCTATAAGAGCTATAAGTGGTGAAATAAAAAATAAAGATGTTGTAAAAAAAGTTTTTGATGTTTTAGTGCCAAGATACAAAGAAAGAAATGGCGGTTATACACAAGTCGTTAAAGTAGGAATAAGACGTGGTGATGCTGCAAGTGTAGCAATAGTAAAATTGGTTGTATAAGTTTTAGGTTTTTTTATTTAAGGATAATGTAAATGTTTAACTATATTTTCGGGTTGTTTTCAAATGATATGGGTATAGATTTAGGTACGGCTTCTGTTCTTGTTTTTGTCAAAGGACAGGATATCGTTTTAAGGGAACCGTCTGTGGTAGCTATGGAACGTGATACAAAGCGTGTTTTAGCTATAGGTGTAGAGGCAAAAAAAATGCTTGGTAAAACACCTTCAAATATTGTTGCAATAAGACCTTTGAGAAATGGTGTTATTGCAGATTTTGAAGCAACCGAAAAGATGATAAGATATTTTATAAAGAAGGTTCACAATAAAAAAACACTGCTTCATCCCAGAGTAGTTATAGGTGTCCCTTCTGGAATTACTGAAGTTGAAAGAAGGGCTGTAAGAGAATCTGCAGAACAAGCTGGTGCTAGAGAAGTTCATCTTATTGATGAACCTATGGCAGCGGCAATTGGTGCAGGCATACCAATTCAGGAACCTCAAGGCAGTATGATAATTGATGTTGGTGGAGGTACAACCGAAGTTGCCATTATATCTTTAGGTGGAATGGTAGTTGCAAAGTCTCTTGATGTTGCAGGTGATAAGATGGATGAGTCTGTAGTTCAATATTTTAGAAGGAAATATAATCTTACAATAGGTGAAAATACAGCAGAAGAAGTTAAAATGAAAATAGGTTCTGTGTTTCCTCCTGAAAAAGAACTGTCAATGGATGTAAAAGGTAGAGATTTGCTTACAGGTCTTCCTAAAACGGTTAATATTACATCAGAAGAAGTAAGGGTTTCGTTGTCAGAGCCTGTTAGAAAAATAATAGAAGTTGTAAAAAATGTTCTTGAAGAAACTCCGCCAGAACTTGCTGCAGACCTTGTTGATCGCGGTATAATATTAAGCGGAGGGGGTTCCCTTATAAAAGGGCTTCCTGAACTCTTGTCACAGGAAACAGAGCTTCCTGTAAATCGTGCAGATGATCCGATTACTTGTGTAGCGAGGGGAACAGGTGCGTATTTGGAAGTGTTAGATAATATAAAAAATTCAAAAAAAAGAAATGCATAGAATAAATTTTTTGCAAAAATATATTAGTATGAAAAAACTCTAACCTATTTATATTAATATGACGAATGAATTTTTATATTTAGATTACACAAATCCTCACTGCATGCAGCAGTGCACAATGACATATCAAAATAGGTTGGACAGACTCTAATATAAAACTTAAGGTTTGCCATAACAAAATGTGTCAATATCAAAAATCCAGACATGGAAATATTCTTTTTATAATTCTCATCTTAATATGTTTTTCTTTTATAATCGGCAGATTTACTTCTCTGGTAATACTTATAAAAAAATTTGTTTATTACATTTCTTATCCAAATATTTCTACAGCAAATTTTATTTTTCGTTCTGCAGGAAATTTTGCTGGCAATATCAGAACAATAGTCTCTATGCATCAAGAAAATATTGCATATAAACAAAAAAATCAAGAGCTTGGTGACAAGCTCCGCAATTATGATGCTATGTCTAAAGAATATGATGATTTATCAAAACTTTTAAAATTAACCAAAATAAAAAATACAGCGTCAGTTTTTGCTAGAATTTCTGTTAGAACACCTAATGAATGGTATCAATGGTTTATTATAGATAAGGGTGAAGCAGACGGTTTGTATAACGAAATTCCTGTAGTAATGCTTAATAAAGAAAACGATACATTGTGTGTTGTGGGAAGAATAATAGAAACATATAAAACCTCGTCAAAAGTTGCTCTTATAACAAATTCAATTTGTGTACTTCCTGTGAAAGTTAAAGGCAAAGATATTAACTGTCTTGCTGAGGGTGTCAACTCAAATTTATTAAAAATTACATATATTCCTCAAGAAGCAGATATTAAATGCGGCGATGAAATTGTTGTAAGTGAATTAAGTGGAGTTTTTCAACAAGATATGCCAGTAGGTATTATTACGAATATATTGGAAGAGCAATCTACAGATTTTAAAACTGCCACAGCTAATACTTTTTTTGAAAAAGATACTCTTTATAAAGCAATTGTTCTTGTTTCAGAGGCGGAAAAAAAATGAAAAAGATAATTTCTTATTTTTTTCTTTATATTGTTTTTTGCTTGCTTCAGTTTTTTTGTGGCAAATATATCAATATCAATGGAATTTTTCCAAACTTTATATTGATTATCATCGTATATCTTGGTCTTTCAAGAGGAGTAGTAGATGCTGAATTAATGGGCTTTTTGTTTGGTTTAACTTGGGACGTTTTTTCAACAGATATTTTTGGTTTAAGAGCGGTAATATTTACTATTATAGGATATCTTTCTGGTAAGATTTATAAAGGTTTTGATAAAGACAAAATTATCTCGCAATTTGTAATTGTATTTTTTGCAAACATTATTTATTGGGTGTGTTTCAGTTTAATTTACTTTATTCTTTCAGATGATAGAAGTAATAGCCTTTCTATTGCTGGTCTGTCAGGTTCTATAAAAATTATTATCACAGTATTGGTTGCTCCTGTGGTATTTTATATTTTAGACCGCATTGGGCGGTACATATAAAATGGTATGGCAGAGGGAAGAAAAATTTGCTTATGAGGCTTTTCTTGAAAAACACAAGATAATTCTTGTGTTTTTTATATTGCTGTTTGCTTGTCTTTCCATACGTCTTTTCTATTTGCAAATTATTAAAGGCAACAGCTACAGAAAAATTTCGGAGCAGCAGAGAATGCATAGTACGCACGAACGTGCACCAAGAGGAATAATTTATTCTGCAGATAATGCCGTACTTGCAGAAAATGAATTCACTTATATTATTTTATTTTATCCTTTTGGGCAACATCAAACTCCATCAAATAAAAATATAGAAGAACTAAATAAAATTTTAGGGAGAGATGTAAAACCAACAATAGATAAAAGACGCAGATATGGCAGAGTTGTAAAACTTGCAGATAATCTTACAATTGAAGAAATGTTTAAAATACAAGAAAAAAAGATGAGTTTAGAAGGTATTTCAGTTGTAAAAGAGCCACGCAGAATTTATTATTCACCGGAAGCTACAAGTCATATAACCGGTTATACAAATGAAATGAACACTTATGAAGTTGAAGAACTGTTAGAACAAGGCTATAAAATTGGCGATTATGTAGGCAGAGGAGGAATAGAGCAATCTTATGACAAATATTTGCAAGGAAAAGAAGGAGGTTGGCAGATTGAAGTTAATGCAAGAGGAGAGCAAGTAAAAGCGTTTAAATATGTCTCTCCAGAAATTGGCGCAAATGTTTACTCAACAATAGATTTAAAACTTCAGCAAACTACTTATGATGCATTAAAAAACAGCGCTACTGGTAGGGGGGCAGTGGTAGTACTTGATATAAAAACTGGTGCTGTAAAAGCACTTGTTTCGTGTCCTGGTTTTGATGCAAATAAAGTAGGTACTAATAAGGATTTCGGCAACTATTCAAGGGATAAACAATTGCCGTTTTTTAATAGAACTACTCAATCTTTTTATCCGCCGGGTTCTATATTTAAGGTGGTAACATTTGCAGCTGCTGTAGAACTTTTAAATATTAATCCTAAAGAAACAATTAATTGTACCGGTAGTTTTGAACTTGGGGATAGACATTATTCTTGTTGGTATAAACAGGGACACGGTAAAGTAAATCTCATTTCTGCGACAGCTCAATCGTGCGGCGTTTATTTTTACCAGTTAGGGCTTGAACTTGGTGTAAGAAATCTTGAAAAATATGCAAAGAAATTTTATCTCGGTCAAAAAACAGGCATAGATTTACCAAACGAAAAAAAAGGTTTTGTTCCTAGTCCGGAATGGAAAAAATTAAAAATGAAAATGTCATGGTTTCAGGGCGATACTGTTATTTTGGCGATAGGGCAAGGGGCGCTGTGGGTAACACCTCTTCAAATGGCATATATGATGTCTGCTGTTGCAAATAAAGGTATATGCCATAAACCATACATTGTAGATAAAGTAGTAGAAGTTAATGGCAATGAGCTATATAAACATGTATTAGAATCTAATGAGTATATAAATTTGTCAGATAAAACGTGGAGCTTACTTCATCAAGCTCTTTTAGAAACTGTTGAACACGGTACGGGAAGAAGAAGCAAGCTTCCAGGTATTAAAGTTGCTGGTAAAACAGGAACAGCCCAAAATCCGCAAGGGAAAGACCACGCTTGGTTTATTTCTTATGCACCTGCTGATAATCCTGAGATTGCAATGGCAATCATTATTGAAAACGGTGGTGGTGGTGGGCTAAACGCTGTTCCTATAGGTAGAAAAATTTATGAAACATATTTTAACATAGACCCTGAAAAGGGAGATCAATAATGATACAAGAAAAAAACTTTTTCCAGCGTTTAACCTCAAACATAGATTGGTGGCTTGTTTTTGCGTTTGCGGTTTTAATGCTGATAAGTTTTATTACAATATATTCCGCCTGTTTTAATTACGGGACACCATTAAAATATCTTTCAGTCCAATTTTTAGCATTTGGACTAGGAGTTGTAGGACTTCTTTTCCTTACAAGTTTAAATTATCAGTATTTTAAACAACTTGATAAAGTTGTTTATGTGCTGTCTCTTGTACTTTTGGTTTCAGTTTTGATTTTTGGTTCCGTAAAAAGGGGAACAAGAGGTTGGTTTGATTTTGGTTATATTTCTCTTCAGCCTGTAGAAATTGCAAAAATAATGTTTATTTTAGTACTTGCTTCTTTTTTAGATAGAAAAGCAAAAGAGGCGAAAAGAGTTTCTTTTTTGATTTCCGTGTTTGCAATACTTATAAGTCATTTATTTCTTATAATGATGCAGCCTGACTTTTCTTCAACGCTTTCTTATTTCCCTGTTACTTTAGTTCTTCTTTTTATGATAGGTGTTCAACCTTTTTATCTTCTTTGTATAATGGTTTTAGGATCTCTTGCTATATGCATACCACTTTTAGAAACTTTTTTAAATATGCAGTTACAACTTTTACAAAAAGAAATATTTTTAACTAATTTTGCAATTGCTTTAAAAAGCAGTTGGTTTGGTGTTTATATTGCTTTAACAGTGTTGTTTTTGATAATAGGAAGCTGGTGGTTTTTGTGGAAGTTGAGAGTGAAAATTTCTATTGTTTATCCTGTTGTTTTGTGTGTATCTATATTACTTGGTTGTGTAGCCTCTATACCTGTAGAAAAATCTTTAAAAGATTATCAAAGAAAAAGACTTGTAGTGTTTTTAAACCCGAAAGTTGATCCAAGGGGTTCAGGATATAATATAATACAATCTAAAATAGCTATAGGTTCGGGAAAATTTACAGGAAAAGGTTTTAAAAAAGGAACGCAAACCCAGTTGGGATTTTTACCGGAACAACATACAGATTTTATTTTCTCTGTCATTGGTGAAGAAGGCGGCTGGATTATAGCACAGCTTACGCTTTTCTTTTATTTTCTTTTTATATGGCGTGCTCTTACGATAGCAAAAGAAGCTCGCGATAGATATGGTTCTCTTGTAGCTGTAGGACTTGCTACAATGTTTGCTTTTTATGTGGTAATTAACATAGGTATGGTTATGGGTATGATGCCCGTAACCGGTATTCCTTTACTGCTTCTTTCCTACGGCGGTTCCTCAATGCTTTCATCCTTGTGTGCCATAGGTATTCTATGTTCTATTTCCTTGAGAAGATATACTTATTACTAACGGTTTACATACTAATTTCCTTTCTTTACTCAAACCTGCCAGGATCTATGGATGTAAATTCGTAGAGGAAGCGAGTGTTTAAATTTTTAAACGAAGTGTAAAAATTTAGGACAAGCAAGGCTTGCATTCAACTTTTATATTATGGATGTAAGTCCATGACAGTTGATTTGATGAGTTGGGAACAACAGTCTGAAATTTTTAATGTTAATAATAATATGCTAAAATAATGCTAAAATAAAAAATTGAATATACATTTTTTATCTAAAGATTGTTGTTGTGTACTGACAAAATTTATAAAGCAATTGTTTTTTTGTCAGTGCAGAGAGGTGAACAAAGTCTTGACGAAGCAATCTGTATTGTTAAGAAAAGATTGCCATACCTACTTCGCGTAGGCTTGCAATTGATGTACAAGACCAAAAAAATGCCGTGTCATTCAGTCATCAATTATGACATTTGAAGGTGAGCAGCAGGTATTCAAGTTATATAAAGAGGTAGTATTATGGAATTAAAGCTTTTCATTGCAGGTAGTATTTGTTTTGTAATAGCAATGTTGATGTTAGCCACAAAAAAACATTTTAAAACTTCAATATCGCAAAAACGGTTTAAAACTGTTTATTC
>JAITPF010000001.1 GCA_031289585.1 Endomicrobium sp.
AGAGGAATGAAAGCCTGTTATCAAATGTGGGAGTAAGTTACAGGTTTTAAGGAAAAAGGAAAAGAGTTATAAAAAAGAGCCTCTTTATAAATGTGGAGAGGCTTTTTTAGTTGGATATGAGCATATGGATATACATTTTTTATTGTGTTATAATAAGCTTCTCTTAGGTATTAGTATAAAAAAGGTGATATGGACTGCTGTGTAAGGAGCTGTTTGTTAATGTTAGTACCCGGAGTTATAAATCAAGAAGTCAAATCATCTTTAACAAGTGGAGAATTCACTTTTAGAATCCGCTTGCCCTAATAACTTCTTTAACTTTTGCTGCAGAATTTTTAAATGATTTAAGTTCTTGTTCATCAAAATCAACTTTCATTACTTGTCTTATTCCATATTTATTAACTATTGCCGGTACGCTTAAATATGTATTGCTGATTCCACAATAGTCTTCGAGCAGGGATGAAACTGGTAAAACACTATTTTGGTCTTTTAAGATTGCTTTTGATATTTTTGTAAGAGCAAGCCCTATGCCGTAAGAGGTCTCGCCTTTCTTCTCAATAATCTCATAAGCAGAGTCTCTTACATCTTCAAATATTTTTTTTAATGGGTGTTTTCCGCTTTCTTTATTAGCATCTTTGAAATAATCCTTAAATAGAACATCACCGATTATAGCTTTACTCCACATAGGGAACTCGCTATCTCCGTGTTCACCGAAAATTGAAGCGTGAATATTCCTGGAATCTACATTTAATTGTGTGCTTATTAAATATCTAAACCGTGCAGTATCAAGCACAGTTCCTGAACCTATTACTTCATTTGAAGGTTTACCTGAAATTTTGTAAGTAATGTAAGATAAAATATCTACGGGATTTGTAGCTACAAGTATAATTGCTTTTGGAGAATATTTTACTATTTGAGGAACTATTGATTTAAAAATTTCCGCATTGCCTTTTATTAAATCTATTCTTGTCTCACCTTGTTTTTGTCCTCTTCCGGCAGTTATAACAACTAAATCTGAATTTGCTGTATCAGGATAATCTCCAGCATAGATTTTAACTGGTGATACAAATGGTGCGCCGTGTGATAAGTCCATAGCTTCGCCTTCAGCTTTTTTTTTGTTGTAATCTATAAGAATCATTTCTCTTGCGACGCCACTAATTATCATAGAGTATGCATAACGCATTCCAACATTTCCGCATCCTACAATACAAACTTTAGGTGATAGTTTTTGCATAAAATCCTCCCCTTTAGTGTTGTATATTGAAACTACTGAATTATATCATTTTATACGATACATAATATATGACATAATTGATTGATGTAATTTAGCTCGTACCAAATCCTTGTTTTTAAGTATTAAAGAATTATATAATAGTTCCTTGTTACGTTTGATGACGAAAAACATGGATTTCCGTTGGAGTTTACCCTCGAATGTCCTTATCGGGGGCAGGGATGACAAAGCAAAAGAAAGAAGAGATTGCCACGATTGCTACGCAATCCTCGCTGCCTTCGGCAGTGCGCAATGACAGACAGGACTGAAAGAAAAGATTTCCGTAGTCTTTTGGGGGTCTTGCAATGACAAAAAACGTGGATTCCTGTATACGCGGGAATGACACGACAAGAATGGATGCTCTTAGGAAATTGCCCTCAAATCCTTAATGAGAGTAGGAATGACACCGTATTTTGCTGTCATTGCGAGGAGGGGACAAGAGGTCCCGACGAAGCAATCTATGTAGTTAGTAAAGGAAATATTGCCACAGCCCTTCGGGCTTGGCAATTATTGTTGCGGAAAATTTAAAAATGAAAAGTTTATATAAATATAACAATAAATTAAGTATTTTATCATCAAGGAAACAATATACAAAATATTTTTGTTATAAGCCTTGTTTATATTTTGTATTGATTTTTTTTATATTTCTCCTTGTTTCATCTTTAAGTTGGGTTTTTGCTAATGAAAATATAATACGATATGGTGTGTCTTCCTCAGGCCGCAAAGCAAGTATTGCTTTGGTAAGTCAAGGACATGACATTATAACAGATAAAGTATTGTTATCAATGGTTACGTCTGTCAATTCGAACAGTATCGGTTCTCTTTCAGTTTTTTCAGGATTTTCTTATGGGGAGTCAAAATATAAGACAGATTCTCGTATAAATGTAAATGCGACTTCGTCGCTTATAGGTTTAGCGAAAGGGATTAATTTTAAATTTGGACGGTTAACCACAGGGGCATTGTTTGAATATGGCGATAGCAACTATGATACATTTAATAGTTTTGATGGATTTGCGTCAGTAGAAGGTAAAGGAAGTGCTAAATATGCTGGGGGTGGATTGTTGGGATATTTTGATTTTAAGAATAACTTTTATAGCGAATTTTCGGGACGATGTGGTTCCACGCGAACTGATTTAATGCATTCTTCTGCAAAATATGACTACAGTGCTTTATATTTTGGTGTACATTTAGGTTGTGGATATACGTACAAGATTGATGATGGCTTAGGGCTTAATGTGTATGGTAAATATATATTTGCACATCTAAATGGTAGAGAGGTTGATCTTTCAGAAAAAGATCTAATTAAATTTACAGATACAGATTCGCAACGAATTCAAATTGGAACGAGATTGTCATATAACGTATATGAATTGTTTAATTTTTATGGAGGAGGAGCATATGAATACGAGTTTAATGGAGCTGTTGGGATAACAGATGTAAATATTAATGCAACAAGTTTAAAAGGTAATAGTGGTATTGGTGAACTTGGTGTAACAGGTAATTTGGATAAATTTTTTATAGACTTAGGGTTACAAAGATATACTGGTTCACGAGAAGGTTTTGTAGGAATGTTAAAGATTTCATTCGCATTTTTGAATTGTCTAGAACAATTTATCGGTTTTTCTATTGAAAAATTTGAAAATGAAAAGATTGGAAGATTTAATGAAGTTTTTGCAATGTCAAAGAAGGATTGTTTCAATAAAAGTCTCAATATAATAAAAAATCTTAAAGCAAGAGTTGTACATAAAAGTTTTAAAAGGGGTTGTATAGTAGCTTTTGATTTTGCAAAAAGTTTTGATTATTGTTTAGATTCAACTGAAGCAGCCGTTTTCATAACGGAAATGGGGATAAACGATATAAAAGTTGAAATAATTTCTAACAACAGCTTACTAGCGAAAATGCTTTCTGTTAAGTTTTTTGAAATGCTTAAGTCCTAAAAAAATGATGAAAATTAAAATTCGTTATATCATTTTCATAATCGCTTTATTAATTTTAACTTTCAATGAGGGTAATAGAACTCTTATAATACGTTTTTTCGAACTGAATAAGTTAAAAGACAGTATAAAAAATGTACAATATCAAAACGCTTTACTAAAAAAAAGAATATATTATCTTGAAAATGAGCCGTCTTATTTAGAAAGAATGGTACGAAGTGAATTAAATGTTACAGCTCCAGGAGAGATAGAGTATAGATTTTCATCTAAAAAATAAAAAGGAATAAATTGTTGATGACAAATTTGAACGAGCTGATGCAATTTATTCTTCGTCCTCATTTTGAGAATAGCGTTTTCTTGTAAGATGATTTAAAATCTTTTTTCTTAAACGTATGGATGTTGGTGTAATTTCAACAAGTTCATCTGGTGCAATGTATTCAATTGCCTGTTCAAGATTCATAACTCTTGGTGGCGTAAGCATTGGTGCTTCATCAGAACCTTTACTTCTCATATTACTTAATTTTTTTAGTTTACAAGGATTTACAACCAAATCTTTTTCTCTGGAATTTTGTCCTACTATCATTCCTTCATAAACTTCAGCACCTGGTCCCACAAAAAGTTGTCCACTAGTTTGTAGATTATCTAATGCGTAAGCTGTAGTTTTTCCATATTCTTTTGTTATAAAAACACCGTTTATTCTTAAATTTGAAACATTTACTTTAGGTAGATAATCATAAAAGCTGTGATGCATGATGCCTTGTCCGCGGGTATTTGTTAAAAACTCATTTTTAAAACCTATCAATGCCCTTGATGGAATTATATATTCAAGACGTAATCTGCTTTCGCCTTCACTTACCATATTTTCAAGTTTTGCCGCTCTTTTACCAACAAGGTTAAAAACGGCTCCTTGGTATTGATTTTCTATATCTAAAGTGAGAATTTCCATAGGTTCTAAAACCTTACCGTCTTTTTCCTTGTATATAACTTCAGGAGAAGAAACTGCAAGTTCAAACCCTTCACGACGCATAGTTTCAATTAAAACAGTTAAGTGAAGTTCACCTCTTCCTGAAACTTTAAATTTTCCTTCACCGTCTGATGTTTCAATTTTTAAGCCGACATTTGTCTGAGCTTCTTTTTCAAGGCGTGCTTTTATATGTCTGCTTGTTAAAAACTTACCTTCGCGTCCAGCAAAAGGCGAATCGTTTACTAAAAAATCCATTGAAACAGTAGGTTCATCTATTGCAAGCGGGGGTAAAGGTAGAATATTGTCAACACTGCATACTGTATCGCCGACCTCAACACCTTCAAGACCAGCTATTGAAACTATATCACCTGCTTTTGCCTCTTCAACTTCTTGTTTAACCAGTCCATAAAATTTATCTATACGCACTGCTTTTGAATTTTTTGGAGCAAAAGTGTTCTTGTCATTTACGAGCAGTACAGGCTGTCCTTTTTTTACGATACCATTTAGAATTCTACCTATTCCAACATTTCCTAGGAAATTGTTATAGTCAAGCATTGTTATTTGCATTTGAAGTGGCTTTTTAGCATCTACATCCGGAGGTGGAACATGAGACATAATTGTTGTAAAAACAGGTTCTATATCTTTACCTTTTACTTCCATAACCGTACTTGCCCAGCCTTCACGTCCAGATGCATAAAGAATAGGAAAATCAAGCTGTTCATCAGTTGCGCCGAGTTTTATAAACAAATCAAAAACATTGTCAACAACTGTGCTTGGAGTTGCATTAGCTCTGTCCATTTTATTTATTACAACAATAGGTTTTAATCCAAAAGCAATCGCTTTTCTTAAAACAAAGCGTGTCTGAGGCATTGGACCTTCAACCGCATCAACCATAAGTATTGCACCATCAACCATTTTTAATACTCTTTCAACTTCGCTACCAAAATCTGCGTGTCCCGGAGTATCTACTATGTTTATGGTATGTCCTTTATAATTTACAGAGGTACATTTTGCAAGGATAGTTATACCTCTTTCTCTTTCAAGCGGATTTGAATCTAAGACCATATCCTGTGCGTCATCATTTTTAACAGTAAATTGTCCTGAAAACTTCAATAAAGAATCTACAATAGTGGTTTTCCCGTGATCTACGTGTGCGATAATGGCAACATTTCTTATGTCATTTCTTTTCATAGTCTAATTAAAAAAGATCTCTGCCGAGATCGTGTTTTTTTATCCTTATTATAAAATTTTCCATATTATATATCATTTATACTGTTTTGTCATTTACTTTCTTGCGTACGATAATGTTATTTAAGATTTAAAAGAGGACTATTTAAAGTTTAAATGATACATTTAAACATAGCGTTACTCTTTCTAAAGAACAGTTTTTGTAAAGAGGGGAGGGTCCTTTACGCCCATACCTAAATCTCTTATGTAACTGTTTCTTACTTTAAACCCCTCTTTCTTGGGTTTAAAGTATTTTATTACTGACTGTCGTCCTCTTTTGCACTTTAAATGACAACCTAATACAAAAATTTGACAATGATAAAAGAATTTTGTAAAAAGTAAGCTCAAGTGTGGAACATTTGTTATGTAATAATCATATACAATAAGAGAAGTGCTCTAAAAAAGACTACTCAACAAAAAGCCTTGAAAAACTTGTATATCCAAATAACCCAAGAGTGTGTGAAGATGTATCATGGCTCTAGGTTTTTGTTTTGCCCAAGTGTTGAAAAAGAGAGAGACAAAGTTAGTCTCAAAGTTGACAACAAGGTTGCAAGTTT
>JAITPF010000005.1 GCA_031289585.1 Endomicrobium sp.
TTTATACTTCATCTGTTGCAACATATCTTAATGATGACGAAACTGGACTTTATGGACAAAGTGCGCTTTATATTTTTTCGGTTTTTAGTGAGGAATTAAAGCTTGCAAATCGGCAAAACCGGTGAAGCAATTTATATTGTTAACAGTTATTCTGCGATGTCATTACGTATTGTCAAAGGTGGTAAGGGTAAGGGCAAAATCCTAACGAAGCAAATCATCTATATTGTTGAAAGAGAAAGATTGCCACGTTTCTTTGCAACCCTCGATGCTTTTGGCAGTGCGCAATGATAGCCTTTTTCAACTGGGTTGATGACGATACAATTTAGTGGATACTCATTTTCGCGTGGCTTGTGATAGATTATTATATGGAGCAGAATCTTGACAGGGAAATTTTTTAGATTATTTATAGTTTTGTTAATTATGCTTGTAGCATTTTATTTTGCCTTTAATATGGTTATGACAGCTTTGATTCATAATAAGAAAGAGGTTGTAGTGCCAAACATTGTCGGGAAAAGTCTTTATGATGCAATAGAAGAACTTTCAAAAGGAGGATTTGGATTTAAAAAAGACGACGAAGAATTTAATCAAGGCGTACCTGCTGGAACAATTTTGAGACAGAATCCTTCTGCAGGAATGAGTGTTAGAGAAGGAAAGTTGGTTAGAGTAACAATAAGCCAGGGTGGAGAAATAATTCATGTTCCAAATCTAATTGGACAGACTCTTCGTTCGGCAGATATTGCTTTAAGATATTCAAGTTTAGTTATGGGCGAAGTCTCAAAAAAATATTCCATTGTGGCAGAGAAAGGAATAGTCCTTTCACAGGATATTGCAGCAGAATCTGCAGTAGATAAAGATTCTGTTGTAAATATTGTTGTTTCAGATGGACTTCCTCCTGAAGGAATTGTTCTTATGCCTGATTTTGTAAATAAAAGTCTTGAAGAAGCAAAAATATGGGCAATCCAGCGTCACATTACTATAAACGTGATAAATGAAGAGGTTTCAGGAACTGAAATAGATATTGTTATAAGACAGTTTCCAGAAGCTGATACCGATATAACAAATACAAAAATTATTAATTTGTATATCGCGGCAAATACTGTTAATTTGGAATAAAAAAATGAAGAAAGTTATCATTGCTCCGTCAATTTTATCTGCGAATTTTACCGCATTACAACACGATATAAAAATAATAGAAGATGCTGGAGCAGAATGGATTCACATTGATATAATGGATGGGCATTTTGTGCCAAATATTACTATAGGGCCTGTGGTTGTAAAATCGTTAAGAAAGGCAACTAAACTGTTTTTTGACGTACATCTTATGATAACAAATCCAGAAAAATACTGGCGTGAATTTCAAAAAGCAGGAGCAGATATAATAACTTTTCACAGTGAAGTTTTAACTGATAAAAAGAAACTTATAGAAGATATAAAATCAACAGATATAAAAGTCGGTATTTCAATAAAACCAGCAACTCAAGTTTCTGAAATAAAAGATTTGCTTTCTTATCTTGATTTGGTTTTAATAATGACTGTCGAGCCTGGCTTTGGTGGACAATGTTTTATGGAAGATATGGTTCCAAAAATTAAAGATTTAAGAAAAATTATTGATAAAAATAAATATAAGTGTCTTATAGAAATTGACGGTGGAATAAACTCCAAAACCTCTTCAATCTGTATTAAAGCCGGTGCAGATGCATTAGTTAGTGGCAGCTACATTTTTTCGGCTGAAAATCCAAAAGACGCAATAGAATCTCTTTTTATATGAAAAAGATAACCTCTTTATTCTTTTTATTGTTTACGTTGTTTTTTTCCGTTTGTGTGTGTGCGGAAAAAAAAGATTTTGCATCGGAAGCAATTAATGTAATTACTGATGGAGAGCCTTTTTTAAGTGCAAGTGTTTATAAAGTGTCAGAGCAGACAAATTATTTTTCTATAAAAGAAGTTGCTAAGATGTACAATGCAACGCTTGAATGGAAGCCCGTAAGCTCACAAGTAACAATGCATTTAAACAACAGAAAAATAGATATTAAAGCAAACAGTGTCGATGTCGTTTTTGGAAGAAAACTAAGAAAAATGTCGCTTCCGTCAAGACTTATTAAAAATGATATTTACGTCCCCCCTGAAATTCTTACGTCACAATATTTTGCAGAAATTGTCGAAGCTGATACAAAATGGAATCCTGTATCTTTAGTACTTAACATAACGCATCACTCAAACATTTCTGCTGTGAGATATTTTACAAGACCTGAAAGCACTCAAATACTAATACAGCTTGAAGAACCATTGTCTTATACTGTGTCAAAAGATTCAGGAGCTGTAGTCATAAAAATATTAAGAGGAAAGATACAAAGTGATTCTATACATGCAAATAATGGCATTATTAATGACATTGTGTATGGTACGCAAGGACGCTTTGCCATAGTAAAAATAAATCTTGCGCAAACACCTAAACTTGTTAAAACATTAATGCTTACAAAACCAAATAGAATATCTGTTGACATTACACATTCTAAAAATATTGATATATCGAGTTTAGAAGAAACTACTCTTCCCGAATCTGAAGAAGAATACAATGTATCAAATGACAGTATAAAAGCAGTTGATTTAACATCGCCTGAAAAATATGGAGAGGCACAAATAAGCGAATTTATATCTGTAGTTGCGAACAATGAAAACAATAAAGATCTTGAAAAAGTGCCTGTTACAAAGTTTGAACACAACAACATAATTGACGACAGTTTTATAATAGTTGATGACACTGCAACTATTGCTGATGTTGTGCCTAAGCAAGAAAGCAAAAGAAAATCTCATAAATATAAAAAAATCATAGTACTTGATGCTGGACATGGCGGGCAAGACCCAGGAGCTATAGGACCCAACGGTACAAAAGAAAAAGACATAAATCTTGCCATAGTCCAAGAGCTTAAAACAATTTTTGACAGTGATAACGATTATAAAATAATTCTTACAAGAGAAAAAGATACTTTTATTCCTCTTGCGGAGAGAACAAACATAGCAAATGAACAAAAAGCAGATTTATTTATATCTATCCATTGCAATGTAAACTTTGATAGAAGTGTAAATGGTTTTGAAATTTACTTTTTATCAGAAAAATCAACTAATTCTGAAGCTGCTGCGACAGCAACTCTTGAAAATTCTGTGTTGAAAATTGAAGGAAAGCCTGACAAAAAACGCTCTTTGCTGCAAGATATGCTATGGTCTATGATTTTAAATGAATATATAAATGAATCGTCAGAGGTATGTAGTTTTATATCTGCTGAAACTCCAAGCAGACTTAAAATCCCAAATAGAGGTGTAAAACAGGCAAGTTTCTATGTCTTAAGAGGAACGCAAATGCCTGCAGTACTTGTTGAAAGCGCTTTTTTAAGTAATTATGCGCAAGAAGCAAAATTATGTTCAAAAAAGTTCCGCACAGCAGTAGCTGACTCCATATATGAAGGAGTAGTAAAATATTATGCAAGAAAAGATAAAGAACAAAAAAATAAATAATAATAATAATAATACTAATAAACCTATAGGAATTTTTGATTCTGGCTTTGGTGGGCTTACAGTAATGTCTGCAATAAATAAAGCTCTTCCTTTGGAAAGTCTTATTTATTTTGGAGATACCGCGCACGTTCCTTATGGGTCAAAATCTAAAAATACGGTAATCAAATATTCAAAAGAAATAACTTCTTTTTTGATGAAACACAGAGTAAAACTAATTGTTATAGCATGCAATACGGCGTCAGCTTTTGCTCTGGCAGTTTTACAAAAAACTTTAAATATACCTGTAATAGGTGTAATAGAACCTGGGTCAAGAGCTGCAGTAAATGTGTCAAAAAACAAAAAAATAGGAATTATAGGAACAGAAGGAACTATAAATAGCAAATCTTACCCTCATGAGATAAACAAAATTTCCAAATCTAAAGTATATCAACAAGCGTGTCCGCTATTTGTTCCTCTTGTTGAAGAAGGTTGGAGTGTCGGTGAAATTACTGACAGCATAGTAAAAAAATACTTGAAGTCTATTTTAAACAAACAAATTGACACTTTAGTTTTAGGATGCACTCATTATCCGCTTTTAAGAAAAACTTTAGAGAAAAACGTAGGAGAAAATGTTAAACTTATAGATTCTGCAAAAGCTACGGCACAAGAAGTTAAAAACACTTTAAAAAAAATACATTTACTTGCAGATGTAAAAGGTGAGCAATTCTTAAAATTTTATGTAAGCGACAATCCTGATAAGTTTCAGGAAATAGGCAGCAGGTTTTTTTCTAAAAAAATCTCTGGTGTTAAAAAAATAGAAATGATTAGTTAATGGAGTAAAAATGAAATACAAACTTTCTGTTACAAAAAGTTTTGCTTCGGCACATTGTTTAAAAGAATATAAAGGTAGATGTGAAAATTTACACGGACACAATTGGAAGGTAAGAGCAGCTTTTTATGGAACAAAACTTGATGATATTGGTATGCTTATAGATTTTACGGAAATTAAAGAGCATCTTAACAAACTTATCGTTTATTTAGACCATAAATTTTTAAATGAAATTTCTCCTTTTGATAAAATCAATCCGACGGCAGAAAATATAGCGTCATTTATTTTTGAACAACTTAAACAAATAGAAACGAAAATTGCCAAAGTTTGTGAAGTAGAAGTTTGGGAAAGTGAATCATCATCAGCAACTGTAACAATAGAGGATTTCAAATGAAAACAGAAAAAAAAGCAGTAATTTTATTTTCAGGTGGATTGGATTCTACAACAGTATTATATTATGCGTTGTCAAAAGGATACAAATGCAGTTGTTTGATGTTTGATTACGAGCAAAGGCACAATAAAGAACTTTTATCTGCTATTAAAATTGCAAAATCTGTCAAAGCCGAATATTCTATTATAAAAATGTGCCTTCCATGGTCTAAAGATGTGTTAACAAATAAAAACAAAAAGATTCCGGTTCATAAGCGTTTGCCAAAAACCATCCCTCCAACTTACGTTCCAGGAAGAAATACTTTATTTCTCTCTTATGCGCTTTCCTATGCGCAGTCTATAAGCGCTCAGACAATTTTTATAGGTGTCAACTCTGTAGATTTCTCAAATTATCCTGACTGTACTTCTAAATTTATAAAAGCATATAATGAAGTTTTAAAAGTTCTTAAAACAAGAATAATAGTTCAGACACCGCTTTTAAAATTAAACAAAGCGCAGATAATAAAACTTGGAACAAAATTAAATGTTCCTTATCAAGATACTTGGACTTGTTATAATGGCTATGAAAAACCGTGTATGAGATGCGATTCATGTAAATTAAGAGCAAAAGGTTTTAAAGAGACAAAAATAAAGGATCCAGCGATTTAACAGCAAAAGGTCATTATACTAAGTGGAGTGCCAAGTATTTGTTATTGCAAAATTCGAGAGGTTGTAGAAAAACAGTTATTTTATCTTTTTTATTTCAGAGATTTTATACCATGCGTAAACAATTAGTATCCAAATAGGCAATGCAATAACTTGTTTAGCCATGCCAATTTGAGGCATAGTCATAGCGGCTAAAATAAAAATTATAAATGCAAGTGTTATATAGTTTGAATAAGGGTAAAGTGGTGAAGGAAATAATGTTTTGTTATTTTTCTGTTTAAACTTAATATGAGACAATGAAATAATTCCCCAATTAATAAGAATACATACAACCACGAAACTCATAATTATTTGAAAAACGTTAAACCAATTTGGGATAAAATAATTTAGAGGCACTACTAGAAATGTCAATGCGCCTGATAAATAAATTGCAGGTGATGGAGTGCCTCTTTTATTTGTTTTTGCAAAAATTTGAGGTGCGTTTTCCTGCAAAGCAAGAGCGTAAAGCATACGACTGTTACTGTAAATACAGCTGTTATATACAGACAAGGCCGCGGTTAGAACTACAAAATTTAGAATCCAAGCAGTATGGCTAAAGCCTATTTTGTCGAATATCATTACGAATGGACTGTCTGATGCGCTTAAATTACTCCAATGATAAAGTGATAAAAGTATAGCAAGTGACCCTATGTAAAAAATCAAAATACGAAACACAACTTGATTTATGGCTTTAGGAATAGTTTTTGTTGGGTCAACGGTTTCTGCAGCGGTTATGCCAATAAGTTCTAGTCCGCCAAAAGCAAAAGTAATAATAGGGAAAGTCATCACAAGCCCCATAAGTCCATGAGGGAAAAAACCGCTAAAAAGAAGATTTCCTGCATGCGGACCAATAGTTGCAGCTTGCCATAGATTTTTAATGGAAGCCCCTGCAACCAAATTAGGATCAAAAATAAGTATATATCCACCTGTTAGAATCATTGTACAAATTACAAATACTTTTACAGATGAACCCCAAAACTCTATTTCTCCGTAAGCTTTTACAGTTACAAGGTTGATTATATTAATAACAACAAAAAAGAATAAAGCTGTTTTCCATGTTGATAGTCCAGGGAACCAATACTGCATATAAGCTGTTACGGCAGTCAGCTCTGCTATGCCAACTAAAATATATTCAATCCAATAATTCCACCCAGCTAAAAATCCAGGGAATTTTCCCCAATATTTATAAGCAAAATAGCTTGAAGATCCTGCGGCAGGATCTTGGGTGTTCATTTCCCCAAGCTGACGCATAATTAAAAATATTATCATTCCAGCAATTAAATATCCGAGAATTACAGAAGGACCTGCTACAAAAACTGTATTGCCTGCACCTAAAAATAATCCTGTTCCAACTGCACCACCAAGTGCAATAAGTTGAATATGACGATTCTGAAGTTTACGTTTTAGATGGCTTTCTTGCATTTTATTCATACTGTCTTACTTTTTGATTCATATATTTTTCTTTATTTTTAAAATTTTATATCCTGCATAAACAATCAATATCCAAATAGGGACTACAATAACCTGTTTAGCCATTCCAAGCTGTGGTAGTGCCATAGTAACTAAAATAAAAGTATAAAATATAAGTGTAATATAATTTGAATAAGGGTACAATGGAGCAGGAAATAAAGTTTTATGATTTTCAAGTTTTTTTTGTTTTTTAAACTTTATGTGCGATGTTGTAATCATACACCAATTGATAATAGCGCACACAACAACAAAGCTCATAATTATCTTAAAGGCATCAAACCAATTTGGAATAAAATAATTGAGGGGTACAACTAACAACATTAATATGCTGGATAATAAAAGAGATGTTATAGGTATACCCTTCTTATTTGTTTTTGTTAAAAATTGAGGGGCATTATTTTGTAAAGCAAGTCCATAAAGCATGCGGCTGTTGCTGTAAATGCAGCTGTTATAAACAGACAATGCTGCAGTCAAAATAATGAAATTTAAAGTCCAAGCTGCATATTTAAAACCTATTCTATCAAATATCATTACAAAAGGGCTGTCAATAGGGCGTAAATTACTCCAATGATACAACGATAAAAGTATGAACAGAGAGCCAACGTAAAAAATTAAAATACGAAATACTACTTGATTTACAGCTTTAGGAATAGTTTTTTGAGGATCTGCAGTTTCTGCAGCAGTAATACCTATAAGCTCTAATCCACCAAAAGCAAAAGTAATTATTGGAATAACTGTTATAAGTCCCATAAAACCGTGAGGGAAAAAACCGCTGAAAGTAGTATTTCCTGCATGTTTGCCTACAGTTGCTACCATCCACAAGTTTTTAATAGAAGCGCCATCAATTAATCCTGGATTTATAAACAGTATATATCCACCTGTCAAAATCATAGCACAAATTGCCAATATTTTTATAATCGAAAAGCAAAATTCTGTTTCTCCATAAGCTTTTACAGCTGCAAGATTTATTGTATTTATGATTGCAAAAAAGAATAAAGCTGTTTTCCATGTTTCTAATGTAGGAAACCAATATTGTGTGTATGCTGCTACTGCGGTTAGTTCTGCTATGCCAATCATAACATATAGAATCCAATAATTCCATCCTGCTAAAAATCCAGGGAAGTCTCCCCAATATTTATAAGCAAAATAACTAAAAGATCCTGCCATAGGTTCTTCAGTATCCATTTCGCCAAGCTGACGCATGATTAAAAATATTGCAATGCCGGAAATTAAGTAACCAAGAAGAACAGATGGGCCTGCTGCAAAGATTGCGCCACCTGCACCTAAAAACAAACCTGATCCTACAGCGCCCCCAAGCGCAATAAACTGGATATGTCGGTTTTGCAGTTTACGCTTTAAATGACTTTTTTGAGGTTGTTTCATTAATAGCTCCAAAAAATATTTACTTATTATGATACCATTTATTTATTTAAAACAAATTTATAAAAAAACAGACTCTTTATAAACCAACTAAAGAGTCTGTTTTTTTATTTTTTGTAAAGTTTTGTTTATTTTTTGCCGATGATTTTAAAAACTTTTGTTGAACAATCGGGACATACACCAGAAATAGCTTTCATCCCATTTTTCATTATTACATCCTGAGGATCTTTTACTTCAACTTGCTTTTTACATTTCATACACCTTGCTTCTGCCATAAAATAACACCTCCTATTTTTTCTTAACTTTATTTTATTCTAAAGTCTGTTCATACTAAATAGAACGAAAGCAGCTAATTGCTATGTTGCTCAAGATGTGTCAAAGTCTCTCTATTGCTATACTTTCGTGCCTTACAATTGACTATTTTTGCTCCTAATGTACCCCCCCCCCCATAGTGCGAACGAGACCGTTTTCTAATGAGGAAAGCGGGCGATGGGAATCGAACCCATATCTCCAACTTGGGAAGCTGGGGTTTTACCACTAGACTACGCCCGCACAAAAGATCGAAAGAGTGTAGCGATCTATGTTGTTAAAAATTATATTGCCACAGAAACTTTATATTTTACCCTTGTCACCTTTAGCAATATAAACAACAATACTCATTATCTTTTGTTGTCGTAAAATAAGAGATAATGGCAAACAAATAAATAAGTCTTGAAAGAAGTTTAATACTTGAACATATTATGCTAGAATTCTATACTTTTTTTTTATAAGTGTCAAATTTTGTGTATAACTAAAGTCTGTTCATGCTAATAGAGGACAAAAAAGGGTTAGGAGTAGAAATTAGTCAAATGCAAATGCAAGGTACGAAAGCGTGGCAATAGTGAGAATTCAAGCAGCACTGTATGAGAAAGCAGAAACCATGTATGGAAACGATGAACTGGTTATGCTGCAGTCGTTAGGAAGTGCGTATAAAAACATGAACATTACATTGTCTAAGCTGTTGGAAGTTTTAAACTCTGTTACGCAAAATAACAAACAACTTTGAAGCTATAAGCTGCAAAAACCCGGGACTTACGCTGATTCAAGTTGCGGGGTAACAAGTTATGCCGGCAATGTGGCTGGCGGGAATGAAGTTAGACCAGTTAATGAGGTGGTATATGGCGCTTATTATAGACATTAGAGATAATGAGGGAAGCATTTCTAAGTACGGCAGATTAGAAAAAGTTCATGGTGAGGATTGTAAAGACGTTGGAGGTAATCGGGGCTTACAGCGGGAACGGTGACGATAGAAGCCCAGCGCAGATGCTATAGTGCAGCTGCCTGTAGCCAACTGTATTGTAAGAGCGGTATATACAGCTGAGATGTTGTACCTGAAGGGTTGAAAGTGATGTTAAAATAAAGATAATCCGACGCTGATTACAGCGGCGACAGGGTTAATCAATTCTATAAAAATGTATAGTGCCCACTAAATGTGGGCGCTATACAGTGGAAAATGCGCAATAAGGGGGATTAGAGGGTTATTGGTAAGATTTAGATTTAAAAGTCGGTCAAGAACTTCTGCATGAGCGACAATAGCTACTCTTAAAGCTTCGGAAGCTTCAATTGCAACTTTTTCAGTTTCTCTTGAAGCTTTGTGAGCTTTAATTGCAACGTCGTAAGCTTCGACGTCTTTTATTTCAGCTTCGATGACTTTGCTCCGGGTTTGGTTATAATCTTTACACAGTTCCAAACAGACAGATTTTTTGATATAAGGTTTATCATTACACCAATCTTCGTTGCAAACAAGAGCTGTCTGCAACGGACTAACGGCGGCTGTTAATGCAAGTAAAACAGTTGCTACAAAGAACTTTTCATTTACTTTCTCCTTTTGTACTTAAAAATGTATAACGCTTGCTATAAAAACATTATATGAAATTAAAGTTTTTAAAGCAATAAATTGTATTGGTTACAACATATGCGACATTTTAGAATTTTGGGACATTACCTGAAAGGTGTTTTTAGATTCAAAGATAAATGAGGTCTTTTGCTGTTATAATACACCAAGTAATCAACCAACAGTCCATTAAATTCTTCTTCGTTTTCTATCAATGCTCCATTGTTGTTTATAAACTCTTCCCTTAATGTCCTGTTATACCTTTCTACGTACGCATTTATCTTTGGACATCCGGGATAACTAAACAACTGCCTCACCTTATCTTCTTTAAGTCTATTGCTAAATTCTTTCAAATTCTCTTGCCCATTGTCCATCTGCCACTTCCTTATCTTAAATGGATACACTTCTTTAAACTGCTCATAAAAATGTCTATTATTTGCACATAAAGCGGTGTTTGTGTACCTGATACAAACTTTAAACTGCTCATAAAAATGTCTATTATTTGCACTGGTTAATTCTCTATAATACAAATTAAACGCAAACCTTGTCTTCACATCTATCGCATTATAAAAATACCTCGTTACTCCTCCTTCTTTTACTACTACTGTGTCGCTTATAACGTATCCTGCTTCTTTCTCTTTTGGACTATATCTCACTATCCCTGCTTCTTCTTCCATCCTTACATGTTTCCTGTGTATTTTATCTCTTCCGTCTAACTGATAATATAACCCGTTCTTTTTGATTATTAACCCTATACGCTTACTCCTTTTATCCCTTCTTCTCTACAATATTCATCTATAATTATCCTTATCTTGTATTTGCTTAACTTTGGATGCTTCATCCTCAGTTCTTTTATCTTTTCTATTACTCTTCAATCCGTCTTGCTCTTACTTACCCTTTTTGCTCTTGTGCTATAATATGCCACTAAACTGCTTAACCTGTTATCTGCTTCCCTATATATCCTTTACTATCTGCTCCATATGCCTTCTTTGTCTCTTCTTCCCCTTATTTCTCATATACTTCTATTATTTCCAATCTCTTCTTTCCTACTTCGCTACTATCAAATCTTCTTAATCCTTCTATTATTTTCAAACACCCCTTATACTGAGGTATTTTATATCTTATATTTCTTATTTGCATCTCTTTTTACTTCCCTCTTTCTTCTTCATACTTTACTTTATCTTTGTCGCATTTCTGTTTTAACCTATTCAATTGCGATTTGCGAAATAATTTTATGAATTATAGAATATTTATAGAAAAATATTTAACTTCTAGAATTCTTCGACGTTGTTAAAAAATAACAAATGGAGCCAGCGGGAATTGAACCCGCATCTTATCGTTGCGAACGATACATTCTCCCGTTTAACTATGGCCCCAAGCAAGGTTGGAAGAGTGTTATAGGAACTGTATTATAGCAATATTTTAGTTTTTTTGTTCGTATGTTTCATGTTTTGCTACGATAAATGCATGAAATGAAAAATAAAAAAAGGTTGTTACGTTTTTTGCCTGTTAATTGCGAGGAAGGACAGAGTCCTGACGAAGCAATCTATGTTGTTGAAAGAGAAAGATTGCCACGTTGCTTCGCAACCTTCGCTGCCTTTGGCAGTGCGCAATGACGGACAGGACTAAAAGAAAAGATTGCCACAGCCCTTCGGGCTTCGCAATGACGACCAAGATCATAAATATCGTGTCATTCCTGAGTGTCTTTAATCGGGTATCCATGTTTTGAAAAGTCTTAAAATAGTGGTGGGTATTCAAGTTGTTGTAAGATGTTAGCTAACATGGATTCCCGCGTATGCGGGAATGACAACGAAGCTAAACATGAGTTGCTCACAGGAGAGTTTACGCTCAAGTGTTTTAATGAGGGGGGGGTATCAAATGCACAACAGTAAAAAAGTTTTTACAAAAACACTTATAACCTTTGTATTTATTATCTTGCCGCTAACTCTTGTTGCAGAAATTGTTTTATCAGCTAAACAAACAAGTATAAGTAAGAGTCAAACTTCAAGTACAAAACAGACAACAAATGTCAAAGTAGGCAAATATTTTAATAAAGGCGATGCTCTTGGGTATTTCTTATTTGGTGGCTCTGACTTTATTATGATTTTTCAGCAGGGTGCGGGCTTTGAAATAACCGCATCAAAAGATGGCAATGTTTATAAACAAATATTTATGGGTGAAAAATATGGCGTTCTTACTAGAGTTTGTTCGGGGCAAAAGCATTAGGAATAAAAACAGTCAAATATAAGTACGAAAGCGTAGCAATAGAGAGGTTATTGAGCCATCTTGAGCAATGCTGCAGTTGACTATTTTTGTCCTAATCCTTTAAGCTGCGGCAGCTTTTTTGCTAAATTCTGTCTGTTTTGTTAATATGCTCAAATATTGCCTATCACAAAACAGACAAAAATTCTTTAAAAATCCAAACAACACTTTCGTCCTATTTAGTATGAACAGATTCTAAAAGAAATAGACAAAGCATTGCATTGTAATAAAATCCGTATATTTGCTAAACTTACTGTCAAATAACGCTAAAGGATGTTTATCTTATGTCATATCTTGTTTTAGCTAGGAAATTCAGACCGCAAAATTTTGATGAAATTATTGGACAGGAACACATTTCTCAGACTCTTAAAAACGCAATTTCTCAACAACGAGTTGCCCACGCTTATTTATTTAGCGGACCTAGAGGTTGCGGTAAAACCACTATGGCAAGAATTCTTGCAAAAGCTTTAAACTGCAAAAATGGTCCGACAACTGATCCTTGCGGAGTATGTGAAAACTGTGTAGAAATTTCTAAAAGTTCAAGTGTTGATGTTTTAGAAATTGACGGAGCGTCAAATAATGGTATAGATGAGATAAGAGCTTTAAGGGAAAATGTAAAGTTTTCAAGTGCGAATTCAAAATATAAAATTTATATTATAGATGAAGCCCATCAAATAACTACTCAAGCGTTTAACGCATTGCTTAAAACACTTGAGGAACCGCCATCTCATGTTGTTTTTATTATGGCTACAACTGAACAGCATAAAATTCCTGTAACCATTCTTTCAAGATGTCAGAGATATAAATTTAAACTTATATCAACTGCCAAAATGGCTTGTGCAATAAAAAATATAGCGCAGAAAGAAAACTTTGAAATAGATGAAGAGGCTTTGAATATAGTAATTTCAGCGTCTGGTGGTTCTATGAGAGATGCACTAAGTCTTTTAGATCAGGCTGTATCTTCAAATGCAGATAAAGTAACTGGAGAGTATATAAGAGGATTGCTTGGGCTTCTTCCTAAAGATATTCTAGCTTCAATTACAAATAATATTGCAAAAGGTGACATACATACAATTTTAAAAATTGTAAAAGAAATTTTAGAACAGGGATATAACATTTTGCAATTTACAAGAGATTTAAGAGATCATTTAAGGCAAGTTATGATTTATTCAATAAATCCCGAAATTGCTGAAATTTCTTTTGAAGATAAAAAACTTTTTGATATTCAAAAAACTTTATTTACAGTTTCACGCCATGTGCGTATGAGCAATCTTTTATCAAAAGCTCTTGAAGAAATGCGCTGGCATGATCAGCCCAGAATTATTCTTGAAATGTATCTTCTTAAAATGTCTGAGCCGTATTATAATGTAGGGGAACTTATAAATAAAATTACTGAGTTGGAAAAAAGTATTAAAATTGATAGCAATTCACATTCAGCTTTTGAAAAACAGTCTATGGCACAGGGTGAAGCGCATATTGCCGATGAAGTTGCAACTCCTGTAGATTTAATAGATGTATGGGATGAAATTGTTTCTGAAATAACAAAGAAACACCCTCTCACAGCGCAATCATTAAAAAGTGCGTTAATTAAAGTAATTGGCGTTTCTTCTATACACTTAATAGTTTCAAAACAATTTGATTACGATAGTGTTTTAGAATTTCAAGAGCAGATTTCCAAGCTTTTTCAAAGAAAAACTGGTTTAACTGTAACAATGAAGATTGTTATTGAAAAAAATAAATCTGAAAATAAAACAGTTCGGGAAAATATAGTAATTGAAGAGGAAAAACCTCCTATAGCAGTCGAATATGCTGTTGAAGAAGATTTTAAAGAAAGTGCAAAAACTGCAATACCTAAACACATAGAAGAAATAGCAAAAAAGTTTAGCTCAACAGCCAAAAAACTTTAAATTTTAGATATATGGAAATTTAACAAATGAACAGACCGCAACCTGTAGAGAGAATGGTTGAAATAATAAAGAAACTGCCAGGTGTAGGCCCTAAGATGGCAGAACGCTTGAGTTATCATATATTGAAAATGTCTCAGGGAGAAGTTGACAGACTTTTGGATTCTATACAAAAAGCAAGGCAGACAATGAAAAGTTGTAGTGTTTGTTACAATTTAAGTGAATACGATCCTTGTACTTTATGTTCTGATTCCATAAGAGATCATAGTACTATATGTATTGTAGAAACTCCGCAAGATTTAATAGCTGTAAGTAAAGTTAAAGAATATAAAGGACTTTATTTTGTATTAGGAGGCGCTTTATCGCCCCTTGATGCTGTGGGTCCTGATGATATAAGAATTGATAAGTTGATAAAAAGATTAAAAAGTGATAGCATTACCGAAGTAATAATTGCTACAGATACTGATTCTAAAGGCGAAATAACTGCTGTTTACCTTGCAGAAATTATAAAAAAATTAGGTGTTAAGGTTACAAGGCTAGGTTATGGTTTACCTGTTGGTGGTGATATTGAATACGCTGATGAGGTAACTATTTCTCGTGCTATTGCGGGACGAAAGGAAATGTAAGCAGACTCTAATTTGTCATTGCAAAGCCAAAAAGGTTGTGGTAATTAGTCTTAAGCTATCATTGACTCAGTTGAAAAGGGACGTCATTGGGAGCCTACGAAGTAGGCGTGGCAAGCTTTCCTTTTTTAACAATACAGATTGCTTCACCGACTTTATCGGTTTACAATGACAGCAAGAAACTAACGATTCAGGACTCTATTCTTGCCCTTGTTGTTTTTGATAGTGTGTAATTACGACGAGGCTTAACAATACGGCGGATGCTTCACCAGCTTTGCTGGTTTGCAAAAAATCGATGAAATATATGCAAAGGAGTAAAATGATGTCAGCAAAAATGATTGAAGTTCGTTGGCACGGGCGCGGTGGGCAAGGAGCAAAAACTGCTGCGCTTTTGTTTGCTGAAGCAGTTTTGGCAACAGGTAAGTATATTCAGGCATTTCCTGAATACGGACCTGAAAGGATGGGCGCTCCTGTTCAGTCTTTTAACAGAATTAGTGAAGAGCCTATTACAATCCATTCGGGTATTACAAATCCTAACTATGTTGTTATTTTAGATCCGTCCCTAATGGAATCAGTTCCTGTGACGGAAGGCATTGGTAAAGAAGATAAAGTTATAGTAAACACTTCTTTCGGTGCTGCAGAAATTGCGCAAAAGCTTGGTATTAATGCAAGTCAAGTTTACGTAGTAAACGCAAGTCAAATTGCAGTAGAAACAATAGGTAAAAATATACCTAATACTCCTATGCTTGGTGCTTTGGTAAAAGTTATAGGAACTTTGGATATTAATGGTGTTTTGGAAGATACAAAAGTTAAACTTACAGCAAAATTTAGACATAAACCAGAAGTTATAGAAGGCAATTTAACATCAATAAAGCGTGCTTTTGACGAGGTAAAAAATTAATAAAGTTCTTTATTTTGCATCATAGTTTTGGCTGTTTCAAATTTAACAGGAGCTTTGCTCTTTGGAGGAAATAGTGAAAAAAGAAGAAAACAACAAATTAACAGCCGCTGAACTTCCTATAGGTGATATAGTTGAAGCTGGAACAGCAACTGATTTTCATACTGGAAGTTGGCGTTCAGAAAGACCTATATGGAATAAAGAGAAATGTATTGGCTGCTTAACATGCTGGATTTCGTGCCCTGATGCTTCTATAAAAATTGCTCCGGATGAAAAGAAAACAACAGTTGTTACAGGCATAGATTATGATCACTGCAAAGGCTGCGGGATCTGTGCAAAAGAATGTCCGCCTAAGGTTGGAGCAATTACAATGGAACAAGAAAAGAAATAATATAAGAGGAGTTTGGCTCCTAAGGGGTTAATGAAATGATAAAGACAGTATATTCAAAAGGTAAACTTGTTGCAAAAACTGGCAACGAAGTTATGGCTGAAGCAATGCGCCAAATAGAGCCGGACGTAGTAGCGGCATATCCTATAACTCCGGCAACTGAAATTGTACAAATTTTTTCACAGTTTGTTGCAGATGGTACTGTGAAAAGCGAATATGTTGCAGTAGAAAGTGAACATTCTGCAATGTCAGCAACAATAGCAGCATCAGCGGCAGGTGCAAGAGCAATGACGGGAACTTCTTCTCAGGGATTGTCGCTTATGTGGGAAATGCTTTATATAGCTTCAGGTTTAAGGCTTCCTATAGTTATGGCGGAAGTTAATAGAGCAATTTCTGCTCCTATTAATATTCATGGTGACCAGTCGGACACAATGGGTGCAAGAGATGCAGGGTGGATTCAAATATATTCTGAAAACTCTCAGGAAGCTTACGACAATATGATTCAAGCAACAAGAATTGCCGAAAAAGCAAAACTCCCTACACTTGTAACAACGGATGGATTTATTATTTCTCATTGTATGGAAGTTGTCGAAACTTACCCTGATGTTGATGTAAAAGCATTTATTGGTGAATACAAACCAGATAGGTACCTTTTAGATACAAAAAAACCTTATACGTTAGGCTCAATCGATTTACAAGATTACTATTTTGAGCATAGATACCAACTTGCGCAAGCTATGAGAGATGCAAGAAATATAATTTTAGATGTGGCAAAAGATTTTGAAAAAACTTTTGGACGCAAATATGAACTGTATGAAAAATATATGCTTGACGATGCAGAAATTGCAATAGTAGTTATTGGTTCAACAGCAGGAACTGCAAAAGTTGTAGTTAAAGAATTGAGAGAGAAAGGTATAAAAGCGGGACTATTAAAGATAAGAATTTATAGACCTTTTCCTGCAGAACAAATTGCAAAAGATTTAGCACACGTTAAGGCGATTGCGGTTATGGATAGGGCAGATTCTTGTTCTGGAGCATTTGCACCTGTTTATTCAGATATTACTGCATCTTTATATGCAGCAGGGGTTACAAACCCTAAAATTGTAAATTATGTTTACGGTTTAGGTGGAAGAGAGATTAACACCGAACATATTGCAAAAGTTTACGAAACACTAAGTAGAATCGTTTCTGGCGCAGAAAAGCCTTCAAATATGGTTGAATATATAAATGTAAGAAAAAAGTAAAGCTTTCAGGAGAGATATAAAATGGCAAACTTAAAAGAGTTGAGTAAAACCCCAGAACGTTTAACAAGTGGGCATCGCCTTTGTGCAGGCTGTGGTGCAGGCATAGTTGCAAGACAGGCTTTAATAGCTGCTGGCGATACCCCGGTTGTTGTTACAAGCGCTACTGGCTGCTTGGAAGTTTCAACAACAATTTTCCCTTATACAGCGTGGAAGACTTCTTTTTTTCACAGTGCATTTGAAAATTCTGCCGCAACGTGTAGCGGTATTGAAGCCGCATACAAAAGTTTAAAAGCGCAGGGAAAAGTTAAAGATGATATTAGATTTATAGCTTTTGGCGGTGACGGTGGAACGTACGATATTGGTTTACAGTCTTTATCAGGTGCAATGGAAAGAGGACATAGAATGCTTTATATATGTTACAACAACGAAGCATATATGAACACCGGAATTCAAAGATCAGGAGCAACTCCTAAAGGAGCTCATACAACAACTGCTCCTGCAGGAAAAGTTCATCAGGGTAAAGAACAAAACAAAAAAGATTTAACGCAGATTATGATTGCACATAATATTCCTTATGTTGCCCAAGCTTACGTAGGAAATTGGAACGATTTTGTAACAAAAGTACAAAAAGCTTTATCTATAAATGGCCCTTCATTTATAAATATTTTAACTCCTTGTAGATTAGGTTGGAATTATAAACCTGAAGATACCATGAACCTTGCAAGACTTGCAGTTACAACTTGCATTTGGCCGGCTTACGAAGTTGACAACGGCGTTTATAAAATAAATGTTAAACCTAAAGAAAAGAAACCTATAACAGAATTCTTAAAATTGCAAGGAAGATTTAAACATCTTTTCAATACGGGTAACGCTCATATTCTTGAAGCAATTCAAAAAGATGTTGACGAAAAATGGGCTCTTTTACAACGTAGAGCAGAAGCTGGGTGTCAAGCATAAGTCTAAAACAGTTAAAAGAAGAGCAGCTTTTTATCGAAAAATCTGCAATTAAGTTGTAAAAAGCATAAAAATGCTTGAAAAATATAGAAGGGTCTTTTATGCATTTTGTGTTAATGGCAAATAAATAAAACTTGACATTTTTTGATATTTATGTAAACTTATAACAAAAGGAGGATGGACAATGAAAAAAATCAGTTTAGTAGTATTGATGATGTGTGTGTGTGTGGGGGGGGATAGTTTTTTTGCAGATACGGTACTGGCAAGTTTCGATTTTAAGAAAAGTGAGGTAAATGTAAAGGTAGGCGTAGATGGTGGGGAAAATAATTTAAAAACAGAACTAAATTTAAACAATGTAATCCGTACCGCCGATGGGCGGATGGATTCAGAAGTGGGATTTTCTTTGGCAGGAGAATATTTAGTTCCAGTAAGTGATATCTTTAAAATAGGTGCTGGGTTGGAATATTTATTGCCAAGAAAACCTGACAAAAATTATGAAATAAAATTTGCATATCTTCCTATTTATTTAACAGCGCAAGTAAATCCCTTTTCATCTGCAAAAGGAGTATTTTTTAAAGGGAATGTAGGATATGTAGTATTATTTGATACTGGCAAATTTAAAGATCAGTTCGTCTCTAGTGTTGACTATAAAAAAAAAGGTGGAATATATTGTGCTTTTGGAACAGGATATGAATTTCCTTTTGGGTTGGTATTGGAGTTGATGTATAGTTATTATCGTAGTGAAGTAAAGATGACTGCAGTTGTTGAAGAGTTAAATATTATTCAATATCATAAAGTTGGTGTGAATGTAGGATATAAATTTAAGCTCTAAAAAATTTAAATACAAAATGAAAACTTGGATGGTTTTATAAATCATCCAAGTTTTTTATTTTACTCTTGAAAATGGAGTGGGATTACAAAACTAGAGTTGTTTATACTAAAGGATGAATGTTGCTTTGAATTTTTGAAGAAATTTCTGCTGTTTTTGGTATGTAAAAACGAATATAAAGCCATTTAGTGTTTACGAGTCGAGTGAAAATATTAGATATAAACAAATATGGGAAAAAGAAGGGGATAATGCACTTGAAGATATGTAAAGGTGAATTGTAATGATTTTAAAAAAATGTAGTATAATAAAGCGTTGATATTTTTTTCATGGGAGGAGTCAATTATGGCAGACCTGAAAACGGCATTTTATGCAAGTGTTGGATTAGCGCTGAAAGGCAAACAAAAAGTAGAACAAGTAGCGAAAAAATTTGTTAAAGATAACAAGATTGAAGCTATTGAAGGTAAAAAGTTTATTGATAAAGCCGTAAAACATGCTGAGACAACAAAGAATGAAATATCAAAAAAGATTCAAGAAACTGTAAAGACAACTATTAACAGAATGGGTTTTATAACACATAAAGAAGCAAATAATCTTAAGAATGAAATAAAGAAACTCAAAACACAACTACAAAAATCCAAAAAATTAAAATGAAACTATCCTAAAGATTAAAAAATACACTTAAACATAAAATAAACTCTCAAACTATAAAATTTGATTTAATGTGTGAGATTATGATAAAATCAATTTTTAGAGAAAGATATTAAATTCACTGAAGTAGAGACAATTATGGCAAAAAAAGATTTGTTATCAATTTATAATTTATCTGCGAAAGAATTAAAAGCTTTGTTGAATAAAGCTTTTGAACTTAAAAACAAAAGAAAATATCTTGATGTTTTTAAAGGTAAAACATTAGGGTTGATATTTGAAAAGCCTTCTACAAGAACAATGGTTTCCTTTGCAACAGCGATGGTACAGCTTGGAGGAATGCCTATTTTGCTCGATTCAGAAAATCTACAACGTAAAAGAGGCGAATCTCTACATGATACTGCAATAGTCTTATCGCGTTATTTAAATGGACTTATGATGAGGGCTTTTAAACATTCTGATGTTGAAGAACTTGCAAAATATTCTACAGTTCCAGTTATAAATGGTCTTACAGATTATGAGCATCCTTGCCAAATATTAGCAGATATTATGACTATTATGGAGTTTCATAAAGTAAAAACAATTGAAGCTTTAAAAAAGATTAAAATTGTTTATACTGGTGACAGCAATAATATTGTAAATTCGTTACTTGCTATATCTGTTGTTTTGGGTCTTGATTTTACACTTATATCTCCCAAAGAGTATTTGCCTAAAAAAGAAATATTAAATAAAGCTTTAGAATATACGTCGTCAACAGGTGCTGAAATTAAAATTACAAGTGATATTAATGCGGCAAAAAATGCTGATGCAATATATACAGACGTATGGACGTCAATGGGTTTTGAAACCGAAGAAAAAAAGAGAAAAAAGATATTTAGCTCTTACCAGGTAAACAGTGAACTGCTTAAAAAAGCTTCTTCAAATTGTATTGTTCTTCATTGTCTCCCCGCGATAAGAGGTGAAGAAGTTACCGCAGAAGTTATGGATAAATATGAAAATTCAATATTTACACAGGCTGAAAATAGACTTCATGTTCAGAAAGCAGTCTTGTTACACTTGCTTGCTTAAATGAGAAAACAACAAATCATATTAGCTTCATTATCTCCAAGACGAATATCTTTGCTTAAACAATGGGGTTTATCTTTTAAAATTATTTCAAATGGTGTTGATGAGACAACTAATCTTGTAAAACCGTCCTATATAGTAAAAGAACTCGCTTATAGAAAAGGATGTTGTGTTGCTCAAAAGTATTCTAATGCATTAGTTTTATCAGCAGATACAATTGTAGTTTTAAACAACAAAATTATTGGTAAACCAAGAAGTAAGAAAGAATCTGAAAAAATAATTAGAGAATTAAACGGAAGCGTACATAAAGTATATACAGGTGTTGCGATAATACATAAAAATAAACAGTCTGTTTTTTATGATGTTGCAAATGTAAAAATGAGAAAACTGTCAGAAAATGCGCTCAGTCAGCTTTTTGGGAAACATATGGATAAAGCAGGCGCTTATGCTGTCCAAGACAGTAATGATAATTTCGTAGAAAAAATTTACGGAGACTATTATACAGTTGTAGGGTTGCCTTACATAAAGCTTGCCCAAGAGTTAAAAAAATTTAAGATTAATCTTAAACCAGCCCTTTAATAAATTACACTACATTTTATAAAGCGAAAAGTTGGCTTACAAAAATATAGTCTGTCATGCCCCGCCCCACGCATGTGCGGGGTAATGACAACAAAACATCAATGTCGTCATTGCGAGGAAGGACAAAGTCCTGAAACGAAGCAATCTATGTTGTTAGAAAAGAAAAGATTGCCACGCCTATTTCATAGGCTCGCAATGACGGACGGAACTAAAAGAGAAAGATTATCACGTTGCTTCGCAACCCTCGCTGCCTTTAGCAGTGTGCAATGACAACAAAACATCAATGTCGTCATTGCGAGGAAGGACAAAGTCCTGACGAAGCAATCTATGTTGTTGAAAGAGAAAGATTGCCATAGTCTTTTGGGCTTCGCAATGACGGACAGGACTAAAAGAAAAGACTGTCACAGCCCTTCCGGGCTTGGCAATGATGACCAATATCATAAAACACTGTGTCATACCCGAATGCCTTTTATCGGGTATCCATGTTTTAAAAAGACTTAAAATGGATTCCTGTCATAAATATGTTTTATTTAAAAATCATCTCATTACTTGTTATCTTAGAATTTTTGATAATACTTAAATACCATTCATTTAAAACAATGTTTATTTTTGCCTGGAGCAAAGCGTTTTTTGTTATTGACGGATTTTGTCTAATAGCTGCTTCTAATTCGTAATTCCACAATTTTATGGAAGGGGCAAGAATCATTTTAACTTTATTTCCTGCAATTTGTTTTTTTCTTAAAGTTTCGTATTCTTTAGGTGTCATTTGTATAGATTTTAAAAATGAGTAATATTTTTGTATGTCAAAAATGTTATTATTTCTAAACAGTGCCGAGTTTTGCAAATCGATTTTTAGTTCTTCATCAGTAACTATAATGTTGTAAAGTTTTGACTGCTGATAAAAAATTTCGTCTTGCACCAAGACCTGAATAGTTTTTACTTTTATTTCGTTTAAATCTTTTTCAGTTAATTGGTTATTTGTTATTTGTCTGTACATTTCGCTTGAGTTTATATAAATTGAATTAAAAAGCCTCATAGGTATTTTAGTGCTATTTACAGTGGCAACAGTTTTAAAATCTTCTTTAGAACCAAACAAGTAAGTCCCAAATCCCATAAAAATGCCGCCAATAAAAGTAACAATTGTTACAATGAAAATTATACGCATGTGTTTTCTAAAAAAATTCATCATTTTTTATGCTCCGTTATTTATTTCTTTTGTTGTCATTGAAGATTGACCATCAAAATACGCTCCCTTAACTATGGTCAATATATTTGTCCTTATGTTTCCGACAACTTTTGCTTTAGACAGTATTTCTGTGGTTTCAGAAGCATTAATATTTCCTTTTACCAATCCGCCTATAACGGCAACTTCTGTAGTTATATCACCAATTATTTCACCGTTTGCTCCTAAAAGAATACTTGCAGAGTAAATATTACCAGTAATTTTGCCGTCAATACGTATAACCTTATCAGTTTTGATTGTTCCTTCAAAAACTGCGTTTTGTCCTATAAATACTTCAATAGTATCAAGCAAATTTTTTGAACTTTTTTTTGTCATAGTGTTTTCCTTCAGATTGTGTAAAAAAGTAATCTGTTAAATATGGTTTTGGATTTATTGATTTTCCTTTGAAATGCACTTCATAATGCAAGTGTGAACTGGTTGACGTACCGGTACTTCCCATTTTTGCTATAATTTGTCCTCTGGACACGTAAACACCTTTATTTACAAGTCTTTTATTAAGATGTCCGTAGACAGTTCTGTAATCATAGTCATGATCTATAACTATTACATTACCGTATCCGGACTGCCAACCTGAAAAAATGACCTTACCATCAGCAGTACTAGATATAGAAGTATTAAATTTATTTGCAATATCAAGCCCAGAATGAAAATCTCTGCTGAGAAATATTGGATGGGCTCTGAACCCATAAACGGAAGATACATATCCATTACATGGCCATCCACGAGGAATTGCCATGAAAAGTAATTTTTGTTTATCAATATGCGACATTATTTCGCTATAACTTTGGTACAAAAATTTATATTGTTCATAAAGAGTATTATTTTTTTGTGATATTGCAGAATAATTTATTTTGTTTAAATTTCCCGATAAGATTATTGCGAATGTGTTTGCTTGAACAGATGTAGGTCCGCCTTCGCCAAGATTTTGCCCTAACCCTTCTTCTATGATTGATTTTTTTGTATCTAGTGCAAGCAGCGAGCGAATTTTTTCATCGTTTATCTGCACTTTTTTTAGAATATTTTTTGTTTTTTCAATCTGGGCGGCAAAGAGAAGCAATCGTACCCGCATAATCTTATTATCAGCTTTTGTTATAATATAATCAGAATATTTAATTGTAGTATAGCACGCACAAACAGTTAAGATAATCCATAAAATTATAAAAGTACATATAAATGAAAGAGAAAAACTGATTTTGAAAGGAACTCTTCTATCATGTGGAATAAACATTATGGTAACTCTTTTTTCTAATTCACCTTTTATTTTATGAATTATTCTCATAAAATAATGGTATCATATATAGGAATTTTATGTCAACAGATTTTACGGATTCTTTTTCCTCTTGTCCTTTTTCATTAAAAATCTTATTGGCTACTAGGGCTTTCGCCCGTAGAAGAAAACAACCCCCCCCCCCCCAAGTCTTTTTTCCCGGAAGTATGAAAAAGCGATATGTAAAATATCAGGAAAGAAAAGACTTAGGGCAAGCATATCTTGCAATCTGATTCCAAGCTACGGACTGAAGTCCATAGCACAGTTGACTTATTTCTCTTTTTATTTCTAAAAAGGAAGATATCTGTTTTGATCTTTACGTTACGGTTTTTGACATTTGAAATTTTTTTTTATAACATAAACTGCGTGCCGACGTAGCTCAGCTGGTAGAGCAGCGGTTTTGTAAACCGCAGGTCGTAGGTTCAAGTCCTATCGTCGGCTATTGCGATTACTATACATTTCAGTGTAAGTTCATAAGATCCATTGCCGTAGTAATATCCTAAATGGGTAAGGAATGAGGATAAAATTCATATCAATTTAAAAATCTTGAGTTATCAACACAATTCAGTTGAAAATGGCTGTTATTACTTTGCCGACTTTGGTAGTGTGCAATTGACGATTTTTTAGTGTTGTCATTGCGGGCATAATGGTCAAAAAAAGTTGCTAATTTTTAATAGTTTTGTAAAAACAATACCAATTTAAGTAAGCAAATTTATGTTTCTTGGACAACTTTTTTCCCATAATTACTAAACCTTTTTAGTAATTATTATATCAATAATCTTTTTGTCGCGTATCTTTTTATAAAATTTGGACTTTTTAGCAACTTTTTTGACCATTATGCCCATTGCGCATTGCCAAAAGCAGCAGGTTAAGATATTTGATGGTAAACCTACGAACATCCATTTTGCTACGTCATTCCTGCCATTGATAAGGACATTCGAGGGTAAACTTCAGCAGGAATCCATGTTGTCCGTCATAACCATACTTTATGGAAACTACTAAAGTATAGGTAAAAAGAGGAAGAGAATATGTAGAGAAGAGATTAGAACAAGAAAGAACTTTTTATCCTAAAATGAATATATTGAAGTAAATATTCAGCCAGAACATGTGGATGTGGAAGTAAGTTTTCCTGCGAAATATAGCATAGCAAAGGTAGAGGGAGAAATAAAGAGCGAAAAGATTGAATTTTTGAGAAAAAGATATAGAAGAAGCAAATATGGTCAATAGGATATTATGCAAGTCAGTGGGCTTGGACGAAGAAAAGAAAAAACGATATGTAAAATATCAGAAAAAAGAAGGCTTGGCGTAAGCGGAGCTTGCAAGCTGATTCCAAGCTACGGGCGTAAGCCCATATCAGTTGACTATTCCATAAATCTTCTTAATCACAAATTGTCTAATATGTTATGAACGACTACAAACATTTAAGTTTAGAAAAATATTTTGATATAATTTTTATAATTAAATATCGCGTAGTATTTTACTTGCCAATTTTGTTTGCAATTATGGAGAATTGGAGTGTTATATCAAGTTGAGATTAACGATGTAATAAGAAATTATGAATTGAAAAACCAAGAAGGCTTTTTGTTTTGCTTATTTGAAGCAATATCAAACGCCCTTTATTCTTCTATCAATAATACCGATATAAAGATTAAAATAGATTTCAAAAGGCAATATAAGGCAAATGAAATAATAGAAGATAAAGAAAATTACATTCAATCTTTTACAATAACAGATAATGGCATTGGTTTTACAAATGATAACTTTGAGAGTTTCGCAAGAAAAATATATAAAACAAATCATGACAGTGGGAAAGGATTAGGAAGGATGGCTTTCCTAAAAGTTTTCCAAGATGTTAGTATTGATAGTTATTTTAAAGAAAAATCCAAAATATTCCATAGAAGTTTTATCTTTAACACATCTGAAATCAAAGATAATAAAGAAGAATTAAAGGCAGAGATAAATCATACTATTGAAACATCTATCCTATTCAATAAAATTAAGTCTCAATATCAAAAAAAAACGCTAGAGGGTATAGATTATTATCATAAAGAAATACTAAAACATTTTTATATTTTTCTTTATTATTTGATGGAAAAAAATAAAGTCTTTGAAATTATCTTAACTGATGATAATGGAAAGGTATCAGAAAGGATAATCAGTACTGAAAAAATAAAGAAAGACAAGGTTGAAAAGGAAAATATTACCATTATAGATACATCTGTATTGAGTGGGATCGATAATAAAGTTAATTTTGAAGTTTTACATATTAAAACTAAAAACATTGAAGATAATAGAGCCTTTTATGTTGTTGATGAAAGAGCGGCAGGTAGAATAGATAATCTTAATTTGCCCCCTAATGTTTTAGAGGATCAGGTAGGTCTTAAATATTTTTATAATGTCTATTTAAAGTCTCCATATTTTAATAGATTTTTGAATGAATCAAGGACACAATTGTCTATTCCTACGGATAAAAATAATCCTAATAATAACTTTATAACTTCTGATAAGATAGAAGCGTTATTAAAAGAAAAAGTTGACAAATTTTTGAATTATGAAATTGGAGTTTTAGAGCGAAAAAACGAAGATAGAGTAAGAGATGTATTAACTAATAATAAGAATAATACAATTTCAAATAGTAAAGCATATTTGTATTTGTTAGCAGATGAGGGAACTAAAAAATCCTTGCTTGATAATATTAAATACAATGATTTAGAAAAAAGTATCATATCAAAAATCAAAGTTTTTCACGAAGAATTACAAGCTAAAACAATTGAAAAAATCAATACTCTTGTTAAAAACATAAAGGATGTCAAGGGTGAAGTAGATTTGAATAAATTGGGGAAAGAAATAAATGAGTTGTCTATGAAAGTTAACCTTGAAAATTCTGTCAACCTTTCAAGTTATATTATGTATAGAAAATATGTTTTAAATTTGTTTAATAATGCTTTACAGTTATATAAAGATGACGAATGTCAAAATGAGGTTTTGTTCCATAATTTATTACTGCCGAAGAAAACCAATAATAGCATAGATTCTAACTTATGGTTGCTTGATGACTTATTTTTATATTTTGATGGTTCAAGTGAACAATCTATATCTGATATTAAGATAAATGGGACTAAAATAATTAGAGATTTGTCTGCAGAGGAACAAAAACAATTAAATGATTTTAATAAAAAAAGGCTGAATAAGAGAATAGACTTACTTTTCTTTCCAGAAGAAAAGAAGTGTATAATTATAGAACTTAAAGACCCAAAGATAGGTGTTAATGAAAATGTATATCAAATGGATAAATATGCTGAATTATTGGCTAACTTTGTAAAAGAGGAATTTTCCATAGAACATTTTTATACATATCTTATAACGGATAATTTCAATAAGTTTGATAAACCTACGGGTTATAGAAAAATCTATGGTATTGAGGGGTTTGTTCGCAATTCATTTGATGTAAAAAATTTTGAAAATGATGCGATAATAGCAAACCAATATTCAGAGGTTATAAGATATACAGATATATATGAAAGAGCAAATAAGCGAAATGAAATCTTTTTTAACAAATTAAACATTCCATTGAATAATTAGATACATAAAAGATACTTGTTTACAAGGTACTTACAAAACAGGGAGAAATAAGACGTAGGTTCAAGCCCTATCATGCTATTGTGATTACTATATATTTCAATTTAAAAACCTTATGATATATTGCTATAATAACTTTCAATGAGTAATGTATGGAGAGAATTTATTGTAATTGTTTCAGTGGGGTAAGGTAAAATGGATAAGAAATTAAATATCTTGATTGCTGATGACGAAGAAGCCATTAGATTTCCCCTGGCAAGTATTTTTGAAATGGAAGGTTATAATGTTAAAACAGCTGAGAATGGTCTTGAAGTTTTAAAACTTATAGAAAATGATGATTTTGATATTGCATTTTTTGATATAAAAATGCCAGAAATGGATGGAGTTGAAGTTTTTAAAGAAATAAAAAAACTCAACAAAAAAATGACAGTTGTTATTATGACTGCGGATACTATGACTGAATTGGTAAAAGAAGCTATACAGGAAGGGGCTTTTGCCTGTATAAGCAAACCTTTTGAGATTGAAGATGTTTTAAATATGATTAAAGAGATAGCTTTTAAGTCTGATGCTGGCAACAAAAAGAAAGTAGCTATTAAGTGAGGATGTAGTTAATGCAAACAATTTAAAGCTTGCGATAGGCTGTAAAAGGGTACAATACATCATATTTTTTGAATTTAAGTAGTTTTTTAAGTGATTTTCAGGAGAAAGAGTTTGATTTTATAATATTTGAATCATTAGTATTACCAGAATTAACAAGTCTATCTGCAAAAATTAATAGTAAAAGTTTAAAGTCAAACCCTGTTGCAATTATTGATTACGAAAATCCAATAAGTGAAGTCCTTAAGAAAGAAAATATTCTACTTTTACAAAAACCATTTAATAATTTAGGCTTATTTAGAATAATGGAAAGTTAAAATGAGGAATAGTTATGAAAATGGAAAATACTGATACGAAAAATGAAAAAATCAATCAGGAAAAAATATTATGTCTCAATAAATTTGCTTCAGTTGTATCTCACGATTTAAGAAATCCTCTAGCAAGTCTTAAAAATATAGCGTATTATTTCAAAACTTCAGTAAAGTTTGACAGTGATATATCTAATAGAATGTTAAAACTGCTAGTTGATGAAATCGATAGGATGAATGGCATGATTGTTGATTTGCTAGATAATATGAGAGTAAAGCAGCTGGTTGTAGAAATTATAGATCCTAGTATTTTGATAAATGAAGTTATAGAAAAAGAAAAAAGTGAAAATGTTAAATTTAATATAAATCTTAAAAGTATAAAGGTAAATATTGATACGAAAAGGTTTAGACAGGTTATTGCAAACATAATAAAAAATGCAAAAGAGGCAATGCCTAGCGGAGGAGAAATTTTTATTAATCTTTTTTCTTTGAACGATAAAGCAATTGTTGAAATAAAAGATACGGGAGTAGGTATGGATGTCGATACTCTTTCTAAATGTTTTGACCCTATGTTTACAACAAAAAAAGAGAAAGCGCTAGGTATGTCTTTGACAGTTTCAAAACAAGTAATAGCAATGTCGGGCGGTACAATTAAAGTCGAATCTGTGCAGGGGCAGGGTACAAAATTTACAATAGAACTTCCGGAAGCATAAAATGGGGAAAAAAGTATTATCGTCAAATAGAAAAGCTTACTATAACTATGAAATTCTTGAAAAGCTTGAGACTGGAATTGTATTGTCTGGATATGAAGTAAAATCTGTAAGACAATCTGATATAAGTCTTGTTGATAGTGTTGTGAGATTTGTAAATGGCGAAGCTTTTGCTGAAAATGTATTTATAACTCCTTATAAGCAGATTTCAACTCATATTGGGGATTATGATGCTAAAAGAAAACGAAAACTTTTAATGCATAAATCGGAAATCAATAAAATGTATGCAAAAGTTAAGGAAAAAGGACTTACTGTTGTTCCTTTGGAAGTTTATGTTGGAGATAAAGGTAAAATAAAATTTCTTATAGGCCTTGCAAAAGGTAAAAAATTGTATGATAAAAAAGAAGCTATAAAGAAAAAAGATATTATAAAAGAAATGGCAAGAGATTTTTGATTAAAGTATATACAATAGTATGAAAGTTAAATGCAGTCCTTGCTTGTCTTAAAATTTTAAACGAAGTGCAAAAATTTAAGAACTCGCTTCATCCAAAATGTATTGTTGAAGTAATGAAAGAAAACTTCGATTGTTAAAAATGTAAAAGATAAATTTTTGTGATATAATAAAGGTATCTGCGTTCGACCTTAATTAAATGCTATTTTAACTGTTTTAAGACTATTTTGTGCGCCCATAGCTCAATTGGATAGAGCATTTGACTACGAATCAAAAGGCTGGAGGTTCAACTCCTCTTGGGCGCGCTTTTACACAATAATCTTCTGATAAAGAATGAAGTGAAGAATTGGAAGCACAGTTTTATGGTTCTCAATATTGAAAATTAAATACTTTTAGAGGGTATAATGCAAGAAAGTAAAAACCAATTATAAACGCAGATCTTTTAGGCAGGTATATTTTGTGAGAAGAATGATTTGATAGTAAAATTTTACAAAAAATTCACAATTTGCCTTTTCTAAGAATCATTTTATCCATTATAATGGTTATAAAGATACAATTAAAAGATTGACTAGGAGAATAATATGAATATTAAAGAAAATTTGATTAAGAGAATGTTTCAAAATTTACGTAAAAAGAGGAATAAAATGAAATTTTCAAATAAAATAGTATCAATTATTGCAGTATTAGGTTTTATAGTAATATTTACAAGACCAACAGTTGCAATAAAGGTGATCCCGGTCCCAAAAGGGTCTACGAAGAACGGAGCAGTGGTGCCAGCAACACAAAGAGGGGAAAAAGCCCCTGGTAACCCAGCAGCCCCTGGTAACCCAACAGCCCCTGGTAACCCAACAGCCCCTGGTAACCCAACAGCCCCTGGTAACCCAACAGCCCCTGGTAACCCAGCAGCAGGAGACCCTGAGAGTGGATATTTTCTAGCGAATGCAATAAGGAGTGGAGGGAAAGAAAATAGTAGGAGATATGTGTATAGTAAGATAGGGAAAAAGGATATAAAAGCAAGAGGAAGAGGAAGAGAGGG
>JAITPF010000017.1 GCA_031289585.1 Endomicrobium sp.
ACCATCTACGAAAAGAAAGTAAGAGATATTGTAAGGGGCTGTCCTAGAACTAAAATGGACAGCCCCTGTCTTATTTGACCTATTGAGATCAATAGCTAAAGCAACAGTGGAATCAAAAAATATTCTTTGACATAAAATAATCAACTAGCTCTGTCCGTCATTGCGAGCCCTACGAAGTAGGCGTGGCAATCTTTCTCTTTTAACGACGTAGATTGCTTCGTGTTGTCCCCCACAATGACGATCATGGTTTCTTAGGTTTGTACCATTCCTGAGGCATTCGAGGGTAAACTCCAGCGGAAATCCGCATTTTTTGCTGTCATTGCGAGCCTACGAAGTAGGCGTGGCAATCTATTTCTTTCAATGGAACAGATTGTTTCATCGGGACTTTGTCCTTCCTCGCAATGACGTACAACCCAAAACTTTATGAACTTTGTCGGGGGCGGGAACAAGACTAAATAGATGCTTTAGTATACCTATGAAATTTGCTTTTGTACTATTTAAACATGTATAATAATTGCAACTGTTAAAACGTTCGGTTGCCCCACTGAAAATTTAACGAGTAATGGCAATAATACAATATAATTCTTATAGGACAAGGTTTTAAAGATGAATAAAAAGACTTATTTACCAAAACAAGATTCAATTGAAAGAAAGTGGCACTTGATAGATGCCAATGGGAAAATTTTAGGAAGACTTGCAGTTGAAGTAGCAGAACTTTTAAGAGGTAAAAAGAAAGTTTTATACACAAATCACATAGATTGTGGTGATTTTGTAGTTGTTACAAACGCAAGTAAAATTGCTCTCACAGGGAAAAAACTTGATCAGAAAACATATTTTACGTATTCCGGATATCCAGGCGGAGCAAAGTTAACACCTTATTCTGTGTTAATGGTTAAATATCCTGAGAAAGCATTACTTGCTGCAGTTAAAGGAATGCTTCCAAAGAATAAACTTGCAGATAGACAGATTACAAGACTTAAAGTATTTAAAGATGACAAACATACGCATAGCGCACAATTTGCAGTGTCGGATCGACAAAACAAAGAGGAGAGAAAATGAGTAATGTTTCTTATGTAAGTGCAGGACGCAGAAAAAATGCAGTTGCTAGAATAAGAGTTTCAGACGGTAGTGGTAAAATTATAATTAATAATAGGACTGTGGATGAATATTTTGGCGGTTTAGAAAGACTTAAAAAAGTGGCTCTAAAACCTTTTGATGTTTGGAGTGGTGTAAAAAATTATGATTTTTATGTTAATGTTAATGGTGGTGGAGTGAGTGGTCAAGCTGGAGCTATAAGTCACAGTCTAGCAAGAACAATTTTAGAACTTAATAAGTCATCAAAAGCGACATTGAAAAAAGAGGATCTTTTAACTAGAGATTCCAGAATGGTAGAAAGAAAAAAACCCGGAAGACCAAAAGCAAGAAAACGTTTTCAGTTCTCAAAACGTTAATTTTCAGATATTTTTATAGAAAGCGCCTTACTATATTATATAATAGCTAAGGACATTATTTGATTGTATTAAGATTATTTAGAGTCTGCCCACGCTAAGTATAGGACGAAAAGGAATGCTTGGATTTTTTGAGAAAAAATTGGCTATTTTGTGATAAGCAATTGAACATATTGATAGAACAAAACAAATAAAATACACCAAAAAGCTATTCTATTGCAGCCTATGAAGGTGTAAGCAATTGTTGCATTCAAGATACGCCAGTAGTATTGGATATTGCCGCACTTTCGTGGTCTTGTACTTGATAGTAGATAGTAGTGGCCAGCTGACACCAAAACCTCTTTAGTACCCTTGGCGAAAGCGAAGCGAGAGTCCCTCTTTGTCCGGGGGGGCTAATTGTGGCAGCTGTATTGATAGCGCGTCATGATGAGGGCGTTCTTCGTGATAGCCCTTTGAAGTCCACTGATTCTCCTTCTTTGATGAACATGGCTGGTCGCGTTGTCCGGCGCCGACCTCTATTCTTTTGGACGTCGTGGATTTAAGAAGTGGTGGAAGAGTTCTTCTTCTTATCCTTCGCAGCTCCGCGTCATGAGTAGGCGAGGTTGAACTATCTATGAACTATAAATTTTGGATTTGGATTTTTTTGATTCTTGGAGGATTTTTATGATTATCCGTTTTGGTTATCCTTTTTCTGTCTTTAGCGAGGGTGAGCGAATTCCTGGTCCATCCTTGACTGATAGGTCCCAGGACGAGCCTATCGACGCGAAGCTCCGTCGATTCTTTTCTGGTGACCTATTGCCCGGACTTGCTTCTAAGCCTTCTCTTTATTATGACGATGAGACTGGAAACGACGATTTTGACCATGATAGTGTCGTCGATGACACTATCATAAAAAATGAGATTAAATTATTAGACACATTTTATTTTTCTTCTTTCATAAGAGAGTATATATCTTCAAGTCTTTCTTTCATTACTGTTATTGAATCTGCAAGTCCCTTGTTGTAGTAATAAGAAGCTATATTTTCAGAAAGAAAATCAAGAAGAAGAAATGCTTTTAAATCGCCTATTTCGGTATCGAAATTTTCTTTTAAATATTTTTTTAATTTTGATATTGCTTGTGATTTTTGTTCTTTGCTAAGTTCAATTTTATTATAATTTATTTTCATTTCTACAATGTCCTAAACCAAGATAAATACGATGAGCTTAGACTATAGAATCTAATTTTCAAGTTATCAACCTTGTTTTTATTAGCACTTTTCGATGGAATAGTTGTTTTCTTCTTTTGTTATAAATATATTGTGTGGATGGCTTTCTGCAAGCCCCGCCGCAGTTATTTTTACAAATTGTCCTTTTTCTTTGAGTTCTTGTATTGTTTTAACACCGCAATATCCCATAGCAGCTCTTAATCCGCCAATTAATTGATAAACAACATCACTAATTTCGCCTCTGTAAGGAACACGTCCTTCAACGCCTTCTGCTACCAGTTTTTTTGTATTATCTTGAAAATATCTATCGCTGCTTCCAGCAGTCATTGCGGAAGAAGAACCCATTCCGCGGTAAGTTTTAAATACGCGGCCATTATAAATTATATCTTCTCCAGGACTTTCTTTTGTTCCGGCAAATAAGGAGCCCATCATACAAACACTTGCTCCTGCTGCTATGGCTTTAGGAATGTCACCAGAATATTTAATCCCTCCGTCAGCTATCAAAGGAATATCGTATTTTGTCGCAACTTGAGCACAGTCATAAATTGCTGTAATTTGTGGAACGCCTATGCCTGCAATAACTCTTGTTGTGCATATTGCTCCAGGACCTATTCCTACTTTAATTGCATCTGCGCCAGCATGAATTAAATCTTGCGCAGCTTCTGCCGTAGCTACGTTTCCAGCAATTACTTGTGCTTGAGAAAAAGTTTCTTTTATTTTTTTTACAGCATCTAAAACTCCCTGGCTATGTCCGTGAGCCGTATCTACAACTAAAACGTCAACGTTAGCATCAATCAAAGCTTTTGCGCGTTCAAGCATATCTTTTGTAATACCTATTGCTGCTCCTACAAGAAGTCTGCCTTTCTCATCTTTTGCGGAATTAGGAAAACGAATAGCTTTTTCTATATCTTTAATAGTGATAAGACCTTTTAATATAAAATTTTCATCAACCAAAGGAAGTTTTTCTATTTTTTTGTTTTGTAGTATTTCTTTTGCGTCTTGAAGGGAAGTATCTACTTTCGCGGTAATAAGATTGTCTTTTGTCATTATTTCTGAAATTTTTCTATTATCATCAGTTTCAAAGCGCATATCTCTATTAGTAATTATGCCAATAAGTTTGCCATTATCTTCAACAATAGGAACACCTGAAATTCTGTATTTTGTAGCAAGTTTTTTTGCTTCTCCTAAAGTATTATCTCTTTTTAATGAGAAAGGATTGTAGATAACGCCATTGTCACTTCTTTTAACGCAATCAACTTCTAAAGCTTGTGCTCTAACAGGCATATTCTTGTGTATTATTCCTATACCGCCTTCTCTTGCAATAGCAATAGCCATTTTTGATTCTGTTACAGTATCCATGCCTGCACTCATAATAGGAATATTGAGTTTGATTTTTTTAGTGAGATTTGTGTTTAATTGAACATCTTTAGGAAGTACTTTTGAATGTTGTGGAATCAATAAAACGTCATCGAAAGTTAGAGCTTCTTTTGCAAATTTTGTATCCATTTTTCATCCTCGCTTTCTGCTTATTGTACAATATCAGATAACAGGGGCGCAAGATGCAATAAAAACCCGACAAAATACATGTTTATATTACTTGGAGTCTATGAAATTGAATACTCCGACGGCTGGACTCGAACCAGCAACCGATCGGTTAACAGCCGATTGCTCCACCATTGAGCTACGTCGGAATCAAACATCTTATTTTATATTTGAGTCTTTGTTAATTATACTTATTTTTAAAATTTTTTCAAGACACTTTTTTAAAACCAACACTTTACAAAAACCATTTTTTTGGTAATGCTGTATTTAAAAATATCATTTTAATTTTGTCCCTTCTTTTTTCTAACTCCAAATTAAATTTATTCTATCATAAGAACATCTTGTCAAGCAAGGCACTATCATTGACTGACAAGAACAAAAGAAAGATGTCAGTTGCTTCACAACTTTGCAGTCAATCACTACGGGCTTATGTCCGTATTTGGAATCAGAACAATTGCTTTACCATCTTTGACGATTCGTAATCGACAACAAAAAACATGGATTCCCGCATGTGCGGGAAGGACACGGCAAAAGACATACTTGAAAGACAAAAGCACCTTACAATTGCTTCATCGGCTTTGACAATTCGCAATCGATTAACAACAAACACGAATTCCTACAGGAGTTTACCCTCGAATGTCTTTATCGGGAGAGCAGGGATGACACCGTATTTTGTCGTCATTGCGCACTGCCGAAGGCAGCGAGGGTAGGGACAAAGTCCCGACGAAGCAATATCTATGTCGTTAAGGGTTGTTTGTTATTATCCTTTAAGATTCTTAATATTTTTAGTTGCTTCAAATACTTCATTAAAAATTGTTTTGTATCTTTTTTTATTTAATCCAATCTCTTTTGCTAAATCAAATAAGTGTTCTTTTTTAGGATTTCCTTCTCCAAGTACTGTTGTTGTATGTTGTCCGTTAAATCCTTCAGAATATACTAAATCGTAAGCAGGGGAAATTTGCCATCTATTATTTTTATAAATAAAAGAAAAATTTTTTGAATGATCATCTTTATTTGAGCTTAAAATATTAAATACCATAAGTCTATACATTTTTTCTACTTCATTCATATCTTTTGTAAGCGCCAATGTTGTTTCCATTAATGTTTTATAGTCCAAAGATAGAACCCTGTGGCTTGCATTAAGTAATCCAGCTACTGTATGCATATGAATTCTTTTGTTATTTTCACGATCAAATCTTTTAATAGCAAAATATTTGTTATCAAAAAGTTTCGTTTCTGACATAATTATACCAGCTTTTTTTGCAGATAAAGAATATTTATATTCTAAAATACCTATGTTTTTAGGGTCTTGTGATGATTTGAATTTTATAATCCACTCTTCATTATCTATGTTTATTAAAATTTTAGGTCTTGCCCCACCTGAAGAACCGCCTTTATTTACTAAAGTTTCAATATTGCCTGTGTAATTATCATTTAAAATTTTATTAACTTCTTGTTCAATGTATTTTAAATCTGTACTATCTTTATTATTAACAAAAGAATTTTCAGGTTTGTAAATTAATGCTCCCATTCCGTTAGAACCTACAATGCTTAATCTTTCAATAGGATTTAAAAAAGAAGGATCTATTTTATTTTTAAGAAGTAATCTATCTATAAGTAATCTGTTCCATCCATCAGGTAAACTGTCATTAAAAACACCGAATAATCCATCAAATGGTTCTGCTTTGCTTATAAAAACTCCTTGTTTTAATGGAATGTGAAAAGGAGAAATCGAAAAACCGTTTTTAAGCCAATTAGTATCATATTCAAAAGCGCATAGATTATCGGGAGTTAATGCCAATATGCCAATCTTTATATTCTCGATATAGACGTTGATAGATTTCAAAAATTTAAACATTTTTCCTGCCTCTTTTTCTTGGTTTTAATTGTTGAATGTTTATAACGTCAGAAATAGTTTCAAAATTATGATGTATAAATAATTGTTTTAAATTTTCTGTTTCGTTTAAAAATATTGCAAGTTTTACAATTGATTTAAGAGAGATTTCGTGCTTATTTTCAAAGTGCTTTAATGAACCAAAACTTACACCTGACTTTTTTGCGAGAGCTTTCTGGGTTAAATTGAGTTCTAAACGTCTTTGTTTTAAGCGATTAGCAATACCTTCTAGTAATTTAGAAGAGTTAAAATCTTCAAGGAATTTATTATTAGTAGATAATATATTATCTACTATATATTTATTATTCATATAATATATTATATATTATACGTTATTATATTTCAACTGTGTTGACTTTACCGCTCTTGGTTATTGATAATCGTTTATTTTCGCCTATTAAATTTTCGATATAAAAAGGGACAGATGCCTTTGACTCTAACGTTGTTAATTGGCAAAGCCTATTGGAGTAATTGTTTTTCTGCCGTCATTGCGCACTGCCGAAGGCAACGAGGGTAAGGACAAAGTCTCGACGAAGCAATCTTTTCTTTTAGTCCTGTCCGTCATTTTGGGGATAAAGGTTAAAAAGAGTTGTTAAAAAGTGTTAAAATTGATAAAGACATAGAGGACAAAAGCAAATAAATGTTATTATTATCTTAAAAGAGTTTAAGATAATGAAAAAAAAGTTGTCCGAAATGTTTTAGCAAAACAGAAAAACTGTATGGCAAAAGCCCCAAAAACAAAATATCCAAAGAGCATCATTGGTTTAAACTGTGGATAACCGAAGGCTACAGCGTAAGACAATTAAGCCAAATGTCAGGGTAAACTTAAACAAATAAAAAACTATTGGTTATCTAAAGGAGGCACCGGTTCTTTTAAATACAAATTATCAAGAAATAAAGTATGTGATACTTGAGGGCACATATTTTCATCATAATAGTTGTGCTATTAGAGAGGAACCATTTTTTTATGAATATATAAAGGAAGAGAATTATAAATTCATAAAAGATGTTTCCATATATTTAAAGAACTTAGGACTTAATCCAAAAGCATTTACTGCCTACGGACACAAAGACGTTATAAGAGCGCTTTTAGAAGTATGACCTAACTTGATAATCCAAAGATATACAAAGGCAGGGATTACAATGGCTAAGACAATATCCAAAGATGCAAGCAGCAAAAGAACTAAGGAGCATAATTAAATTCTGTGGTTCAATCAAAACAAAAGAAGAAGCAATATCTTTTTTAACTAACTACAAGAATTGGCATAAAGCCAATTATGAAATATATTTCAACAATGCCAACATTTTCAATTGCGTTCAACGATTTAAAAAGAACGATGACTTTAATAGACAATGCTTTAAAAGATATGTTTTACTTTATCAAAGACCAAAATCAAACTATATTGAAAACTTTTTTAAACATTTAAAGCACAAATACAGAGGTCATAATGGTCTTTTGGTTAAACACAAAATTGCTTATTTAAATTGGTACTGTTTTTACAAAAATATTCAATTTTAGCAACTTTTTTAACCTTTATACCCATTGTGAGGAAGGACAAAGTCCTGGTGAAGCAATCTGCATTGTTTCTGACATTCGCTTATAATACCTCTTTTATAACCGTGTCAGAAAACCCCAGCCTTTTAAGGCTGGGGATGAATGGCAATGCGAATGCAAGCGAGTGGTTGTGGTTAATGAGAAGCCACGCCCTTTAGGGCGTGGTAGCAATTTCATTTTTCTTTCCTTTTCCTTTTTAATTTAATTTATACCTCTTTAACTATTCCAGCTTCTAATACTTTATACAATTAACAATTGATAACATTTTCTTGCGCTATTATTTCTGCGCATTTTTCTATTATTTTATTTATAATACTCTTTCAGGCAGACTCTCTTGATTCTCTAAATGCCTTTTTCACCGCTCTCTTCGTTATACGCATCAAATAACAGTAACATTATTGCTGTTCCTACTAAAGCGCCTATTCCTGCTAATAATTCTGCTTCTCCTACTAAGCGCCTCTTGCTCCTCCTAATGCTCCTAGTACTCCTCCTTCTAATACTCCTACTCTTCCTCCTACTGCTCCTGAATTAACAACTCCCGAACACACTATCATCAATGATAAAACCACACACACTGCTGCCTTCTTCACTCTCTTTAATGCTTTCATTCCTTTCTCCTTTTCTTTTGACTCTTGATGCTCATTTTGTTCTTGCATCTTTATTTCTTACCAACTATATATTATATAATAAAGCAGAGACTACTATGTTACAACTACAACATTAATTCTTTATCTATGAAAAACAAATAAAAAAATATTAGACAATTTGTAATCGACAACGAAAAACGTGGATTCCTGTGTTCACAGGAATGACACGGCAAAAGACATACTTGAGAGACAAAAGCACCTTTTTTGCCGTTCTGCTTTTCAATACTTTGAGCGTAACAATAACGCTAATCTCTTACTAACTTCATCAGAAATCTTTACTTGGGGTTACAAGTGTCACAATGGCTGTTGTTAAGTTGAAGCGAAC